>NZ_WBKS01000069.1:0-29982 GCF_008868145.1 Micromonospora sp. AMSO1212t | reverse complement strand
CCGTCGACAGGCGAGATCACCTCACCCACGCGTCCCCCTCCGCTCGCTTCGGCGATCTTGCGGTTGGTGCCCCGGCGAAAGCCGCATAACGCCCGCGTCGAGGGCCGCAAGTGCAAGATCGGCGTCGACAGCGGGGCGCGAGGACGGGCCGGCGGGGTCAGAGGCGTTCGAAGCCACGGGTCAGCTCCCAGTCCGTCACCGCGGCGTCGAAGGCGGTCAGCTCGACCTTCGCCTGGTTGGCGTAGTGGGCGGCCACCTCGTCGCCGAACGCCTCCCGGGCCACCTCGGAGCGCTGCCACAGGTCG
Source organism: Micromonospora sp. AMSO1212t (assembly GCF_008868145.1). NCBI lineage: Bacteria > Bacillati > Actinomycetota > Actinomycetes > Micromonosporales > Micromonosporaceae > Micromonospora > Micromonospora sp. AMSO1212t. The sequence goes on along the minus strand of NZ_WBKS01000069.1, from coordinate 29,677 downwards.
AGCGCGTCGCGCAGCGTGGTGGGCACCCGCTCGGCGTCCGGGTCGTCGTACGCGTTGCCGGTGCACTCGTCCGCCAGCTCCAGCTCGTTCTCGATGCCGTGCACCGCCCCGGCCACCAGCGCGGCGATCGCCAGGTACGGGTTGACGTCCGCACCCGGCACCCGGTTCTCCACCCGCATCCCCTGCCCGTGCCCGACCAGCCGCAACGCGCAGGTGCGGTTGTCGGTGCCCCAGCGCAGCGCGGTCGGCGCGAACGAGCCGGGCTGGTAGCGCTTGTAGGAGTTGATGTTCGGCGCGAAGAACAGGCTGAACTCGCGCATGGTGGCGAGCAGCCCGGCCAGCACCCGCTGCCCGGTGACGCTCAGGTGCGCCGGCCCGTCCCCCAGCATCGCCGACGAGCCGGAGGCGTCGCGCAGCGAGAAGTGGATGTGGCAGGAGTTGCCCTCCCGCTCGTTCGGCTTGGCCATGAACGTGATCGACATGCCCTCCTGGGCGGCGATCTCCTTCGCGCCGTTCTTGTAGATGACGTGGTGGTCGGCGCAGCGCACCGCCTCGTCGTACCGGAACGCGATCTCGTGCTGGCCGAGGTTGCACTCGCCCTTCGCGCTCTCCGGGGTGAGCCCGGCGCCGGCCATCTCGGTGCGGATGCGGCGCAGCAGCGGCTCGACCCGGGCGGTGCCGAGCAGCGAGTAATCCACGTTGTACTGGTTGGCCGGGGTCAGGTCGCGGTAGCCGCGCCGCCACGCCTCCTCGTACGAGTCGCGGTAGAGCACGAACTCCAACTCGGTGCCGGCGTACGCGGTCAGCCCGTGCGCGGCCAGCCGGTCGAGCTGCTTGCGCAGGATCTGCCGAGGCGAGGCGACCACCGGGCCGGAGCCGTCCAGCCACTCCAGGTCGGCCAGCAGCAGCGCGGACCCGGGCTGCCAGGGCGTCCGGCGCAGCGTGTCCAGGTCGGGGCGCATGGCGAAGTCGCCGTAGCCGCGTTCCCAGCTCGACATCGCGTACCCGTCGACGGTGTTCATGTCGACGTCCACGGCGAGCAGGTAGTTGCAGCCCTCGCTGCCGTTCGCGACGACCTGGTCGAGGAAGTAGGGCGCGTGGAACCGCTTGCCCTGCAATCGGCCCTGCATGTCGGTGAGGGCGAGCACCACCGTGTCGATCTCACCCTCGGTGACGGCGACCCGCAACTGTTCCAGCGAGAGCGGCGTTTGCTTCATCAGGGGCCTCCATCACCAAGGTCTACTGGCAAACCGGATCACCGTCAATGCCCCGGCGGGGCCGGTGGCGAAACCGAGGAGCACACATGCGTCGTCGTACCGTCGCGGTCGTCGCCGCCGTCCTCGCGATCGTGCTCGCCGTGACCGACGCCCACGCGGGCGACCGGCCCACCGGCGAGCGACCCGCGGACGGCCCGGACCGGCCGGTCCCCGCGGGCGGGCAGCAGCGCCCGGTCGCGCTCGACCTGCGCGGCTTCGACGGGCGTGCCGGCTGGTCCGGCTACGACCTGACCCGCCCCCGCGTCGTCGCGACCGGGCTGGAGGCGCCGTGGGGCCTGGACTTCCTGCCCGACGGCAGCGCCCTGGTCGCGCAGCGGGACCGGGGGACGATCCTGCGCGTACGCCCGGGACGCCCGGCCCGGCAGGTGGCCCGGATCGCCGACGTGGCCGCGGGCGGCGAGGCGGGCCTGCTCGGGCTCGCGGTCTCCCCCGGGTACCGCCGGGACCGGTGGGTCTACGCCGCCTACACCACCGCGACCGACATCCGGATCGTCCGGTTCCGCCTCGGCTCGTCCCGGGCGCCGCAGGTGCTCGTGAGCGGCATCGCCCGCAGCGCCGTGCACGACGGTGGCCGGATCGCGTTCGGCCCCGACGGCATGCTGTACGCCGGGATCGGCGACGCCGGGGTGGCCACCCGCGCACAGGACTTGACCAGCCGCAACGGCAAGATCCTGCGCATCCGCCCGGACGGCGGCGTGCCGCCGGGCAACCCGTTCCCCGGCTCGCTCGTCTACAGCTACGGCCATCGCAACGTGCAGGGCCTCGCCTGGGACCGGCAGGGGCGGCTGTTCGCCACCGAGTTCGGGCAGAGCACCTGGGACGAGGTGAACCGGATCGTGCCCGGCGGCAACTACGGCTGGCCGCTCGTCGAGGGCGTCGCCGGTGACCCCCGGTTCCGCGACCCGGTCGTCGTCTGGCCGCCCGCGCAGGCGTCCCCGAGCGGCGCCACGTTCACCAGGGGAACGCTCTACGTCGCCGCGCTGCGGGGCGCCCGGCTCTGGGCGGTGCCCGTCGACCCCGCCGGCCGCGTGGGCGTACCGGTGGCGGAGCTGGCCGGCACCTACGGCCGCCTGCGTACCGTCGAGGTGGCGCCGGACGGCGCGCTGTGGGTGGCGACCAGCAACCGCGACGGCCGCGGCACCCCGGCGGCCGGCGACGACCGCATCCTCCGCTTCCCGCTCACCCACCGCCGCCCCACGATCTGACCCCGGAGGTACGCGGACAGCCGGCAGCGTCAGATCGGCTGGACCCAGGCGGATCGCCACTGCGGGGACGGGTCCGCTCCGAGGCTCGTCCAGTACTCCCGGCCCTCGACGATCCGCCCGTCGCGCACCGTCCAGAACGAGGCCACGCGGTGCACGCCCATCTCCTCGTGCGGCACCTCCACCTCGGACACCACCGTGTCGCCCGCCGCCACCACCCGCAGTACCCGGATCGACCAGCCCTCCGGGTACTCGGCGTTGATCTTCACGTAGTTGTCGCGGCCCACGATCCGCTCGGCGCTGACCGGCCACTCCACCACCACGTCGTCGGCCAGCAGGTCGCCGACGCCGGTCCAGTCCCGGGCCTGCATGCGATCCCACAACGCGCGTACCACCGCTTCCGAGTCCATCGCCGGATCATGGCAGGACCCACCGACAGCTACGACGGCTCGGCGGGCTCGGGTTCGGGCTCGGTCTGGTCGACGGTGCGGCGTGGGCCGGTGAACCACTTGCGGGCCGAGGCATACCACCAGATGCCGACGCCGAGCAGCACGCCACCGATCGCTATCGGCGCGTAGTTCACAGCCGTCCAGCTGAAGTCGGGGTTGCCGGGCACACCCGCAGGGACGATCGGCAGCACGAAGTAGACCGAGATGACGGCGATCTCGACCACCGCGATCCAGCCGAGCAGCTTGTAGCGCCGGCCGAGCGTCCACGGGCCCGGGGTGAACCGGTCGCCCATCCGCAGCCGCAGGAAGATCGGGATGATGAAGGACAGGTACAACCCGATCACCGCGACCGACACCACCGCGTAGAACGCGACCGGGATGCCGCCGCGCTGGTAGAGCGCGGGCAGCGTGAGCACCAGCCCGGCCAGCGTCGCTCCGATGATGGCGTTGACGGGCGTGCCGTTGCGGTTGACCTTCGACCACAGCCGCCAGCCGGGCACCGCCCGGTCCCGGCTGAACGCGTACGCCATCCGCGACATCGAGGTCACGCAGCTCATGCCGCAGAAGAACTGCCCGATGGTGGAGATGATGATGACGGCCTTGAAGAAGAACGGCGTCAGCGCGCTCTCGAAGATCGCCCCGGAGAAGCCACCCGCCTCGTTGATCGCGTCCACGTCGGTGGCCGCGAACAGGAACGCGAGCAGCAGGATCCAGCCGCCCACCGCCGAGTAGAAGATCGACCGCCACAGACCCTGTGCGGCGGCCTTGGAGGCACCCCGGGTCTCCTCGGAGACGTGCGCGCAGGCGTCGAAGCCGGTGATCGTGTACTGCGTGAGCAGGAAGCCCAGCGGCAGCACGTAGAACCAGAACGCCAGCCCGCCGGTGTCGCCGTCACCGAAGCCGGAGTTGTTGAACCGTTCGGTGAACACGAACTGGAAGCTCTGGTGGTTGTCCGGGACCAGGACCAGGATCAGCACCACGGCGGCCGCGCCGGCCACGTGCCACCAGACCGAGACGTTCTGGAGTACGTCGATGATCCGGTGCCCGTAGATGTTGATCAGCCCGTGCAGCGCGAGGATCACCACGAACAGTCCGAACGTCTGGTGCCCGGTGCCGGCCCAGCCGTCGAACAGCGCCGACAGCGTCAGGTTGAGGAACGTGGCGCAGCCGTAGTCGACCGACGCGGTCACCGCGACCAGCCCGATCAGGTTGAGCCAGCCGGTGAACCAGCCGTGCACCGGCCGGCCCATGGTCGCCGCCCACCAGTAGATCCCGCCCGCCGTCGGGTACGCCGACACCAGCTCGGCCAGGCAGAAGCCGATGATCAGGATGAACAGCGAGATCAGCGGCCAGCCCCAGGAGATCGCCACCGGGCCGCCGTTGTTCCACGCCTGGCCGAACGTGGTGAAGCAGCCGGCCAGGATCGAGATGATGGAGAACGAGATCGCGAAGTTGGAGAAGCCGCTCCACTTGCGGCGCAGCTCCTGTTTGTAGCCGAGTTCGGCGAGTCGTCGGGCGTCGTCGTCCATCGGCTGCTCGGCGGTCGGCGCGGGCGTCGTGGCCACTGCACACCTCCTCGAGGCGATGCTCGTGCGAGTGCTCGCAGTGTGCTCCCGGCCGATCAAGGCGGTCAATACGTGCGCCGGTAATTGCGTTGTCGCCGGATCCCACCCGGGGCATCATTGTGGGCGTGACCAGGCCCGACCCGACGGGCCGGCACCGGGCGCTCGGCAACGCCCGGTCCGCGGCGGCGCGCGGCGTCCACCTCTCTCTCACTGATGTACGGCGATCGGCCGTACCCTCCGGACGCCCCGCGCCGCCGCACCTCTAGACGAACAGCAGCCCCGCGACCCACAGCGCGGCGATCATCAGGCCGGCGGTGAACTCCAGCACCATCGACAGCCCGGCCGCCTTGAGCGCCTGCACCGTCGCCGGCCAGGCCAGCCGGGTGTCGCCGAGCCGCAGCCGCTCCGCGCCGAAGATGCCGCCGACGAAGCCGATCGGCAGCCCGACCACCGGGATCACGAAGAAGCCGATCACGCCGAGCAGCCCGCCCGCCAGCAGCGAGGTCGTGGGCACGCCGGTCCGCTTCAGGTTGCGCCCCGGCCACAGGTACTTGAGCACGGTGCCGCCGGCGGCGATCACCGTGGCGGCGGCCAGCACCGCCCAGCGGCCCGGCCCGGCGTCGCCGAACAGCGTCCACACCAGCACTCCGCCCCAGCACAGCGGCAGTGCCGGCAGCCCCGGCACGATCACCCCGGCCAGGCCGGCGACGATCGCCAGCGCGGCGACCACCGACACCACCGCCTGCGAATCGGTAAGGCTCACCGTGCTCCTCGTCTCCTCCGCACCGGCCCGGCGGGGACCCGCCCGCCCGGTGTGCGCCTTCCTTACCCGCCGAGGCGGGCGCGGATGCCGTCGGCGGGCATCGGGGCGCCGAACAGCCGGCCCTGCCCGGTGTCGCACCGCAGCGCCCGCAGCCGTTCGGCCTGCACCTCGGTCTCCACCGCCTCGGCCGTCACCGACAGCTCCAGCGCGTGCGCCAGCCGCACCAGCGCGTCCACGATCCGCTCGTCCCGGTGGTCGGCGACCGCGTCCCCGCCGTCACCCCGTATCCCCTCCACGAACGGGCCGGCCAGCTTCACGCAGTGGATCGGCAGCCGCCGCAGGTACGCGAGGTTCGAGTAGCCGGTGCCGAAGTCGTCGATGGCCAGCCGCAGCCCGAGGTCGGCGAGCTGGTGCAGCGTCCGCAGCGGCTCGCCGGCGCTGCCCATGACGGCGCTCTCGGTCAGCTCCAGCTGCAACAGCTCGGCCGGCAGGCCGGTGTGCTGCAACGCCTCGGCCACCGTCTCCACGATGGCCGGGTCGTCGGCCTGCCGGGCGGCCAGGTTGACGCTGACCACAGGCGTGGTGTCCGGGTACGCGCGCCGCCACGACTCGGCGTCGCGGCACGCCTGACGCAGCACCCAGGCGCCGAGCCGGACGATCAGGCCGGTCTCCTCGGCCAGCCCGATGAACCGGTCCGGGCCGATCAGCCCCAGCTCCGGGTGCTGCCAGCGCACCAGCGCCTCGACCGCCACCATCGTGCCGTCCAGCAGCGACACGATCGGCTGGTAGTGCAGCACGAACTCGCCCCGGTCCAGCGCAACGGGCAGGTTCGCGGCCAGCGCGGAGCGGGCGATGTCGGCGGCGCTGCGCTCCGGGTCGTACACCGCCCAGCGGCCCCGGCCCTCCGCCTTGGCCCAGTAGAGCGTGGTGTCGGCGGCTTTCATCAGGTCACCGACGCTCGTCTCCGCCGCCGGGCACTCCACGATGCCGATGCTCGCCGACACGGCGAGCTGCTGGTCACCGACGTGCACCGGCGCGGACACCGCGGCCAGGGCCAGCTCGGCGACCTCCACCGCGTCGTCGATGCCGCCGTCGGAGTCGACCAGGATGACGAACTCGTCACCGCCCATCCGGGCCACCAGGTGGCCGCGCCCGGCCACGCAGTCGCTGAGCCGGCGGGCGATCACCTTGAGCAGCCGGTCGCCCAGGTCGTGGCCGAGGCTGTCGTTGACCGCCTTGAAGCCGTCCAAATCGATGAAGCAGAGCCCGACGCGCTGGTCCGGGCCGGCGCCGTCGAAGACGTCGCCGAGCGTCTCGAAGAACAGCGTCCGGTTGGGCAGGCCGGTCAGCGGGTCGTGCAGCGCCTGGAAGCGCAGCCGCTGCTGCAACTCGTATCGCTGGGTGATGTCCTCCACCATCGCGACGGTGAACCGGGGCCGGCCGTCGTCGTGCCGGATCAGCGAGACCGCGAGGTCGGTCCAGACCACGCTGCCGTCCTTGCGGTAGTAGCGCTTCTCCACCCGGGCGCTGTCCCGCTTGCCCTCGATCAGCTCCTGGTACAGCTCCCACATCCCGGCCGCGTCGTCGGCATAGGCCAACGCCGACACGTTCATCCGGCGCATCTCCGCGACGGTGTAGCCGAGCATGTCCGCGAAGGACTGGTTGACCTCGATGATCTGCCCGTCCACCCCGGCGATGCCGATGCCGATGGCGGCGCCGGTGAAGACCGCCCGGAAACGCGCCTCGCTGTCCCGCAGCGCCTGCTCGACGGTGTCCCGGGCCTGCCACGCGGACCGGGCGATCCGCTCCTGCTGGCTGAAGACCCGGTCGCGCAGCGCGCGGGCGAACCCGGCGGCGATCGCGCCCTGGAGCAGCGCGACCCGCTCGCGCAGCTCCGGCGACTCCGTCCGCGACGGCAGCACCCAGGGCAGGAACCGATCGCCGAGCGCCTGCACCGACCAGTCGAGCACGCCGGGCTCGGTGAGGTGCGCCTCGACCAGGGCACGCCCCACCTCCTCCGCGGGGCGGGCGGAGAAGGTGGGGGCGAGCAGGGCCTCGCCGAGCCGCTCGGTGAGCGGCACCAGCAGGCGCTCGGTCTCGGCCGCGCTCAGCGGCACGAACCCGATGCGGCGCACGGCGCGAGCCCACTCGGCGGCGTACGCGGCGGCGCCGGGCCGGCTGACGTCTCCCCCGTCGCTGTCCGGGGCACGCATGGGCTCAGCCGGCTGCGCGGTCGTGCCGGGCGACGCCGCCGAACGCCCCGAACCGTTCCGGGTGCTCGTCCACGTCCGACGGGGAGTCGGGCCGCCACAGCGGCATGTGCACCACGCCCGGTTCGAGGATCGTCCAGTCGCCGAAGAAGCCGGTGATCTCGGCCCGCGAGCGCAGCGTGATCTCGGTGGCGGTACGCGCCGACAACCGCTGCGCGTCCAGCATCTCCTGTGGCTGGTCCTCGAACGTGGAGTGGGAGATGACCAGGTAGCTGCCGGGCGCGGCGGCGGCGCGCAGGGTGGCCAGGATGTCGGCCGGGCGGTCGGCGTCGGGCACGAAGTGCACCACGCCGGCGAGCAGGATGCCCAGCGGCCGGTCGAAGTCGATCAGGCCGCTGGCGGCGGCGTGGTCCAGGATCAGCTTCGGCTCGCGCAGGTCGGCCAGGACCGCGGTGGCCCGGTCGTTGCCGGCGAGCAGTTCGTGGCTGTGTGCCACGGCCACCGGGTCGATGTCGACGTACACGATGCGGGCGTCCGGGTCGGCGGCCTGGGCGACCTCGTGCACGTTGCCGACGGTGGGGATGCCGGAGCCGATGTCGAGGAACTGGTCGATGCCCGCGTCGAGCAGCACCCGTACGGCCCGGCGCAGGAACTCCCGCCCGGAGCGCATGGTGGCGGCCAGGTTCGGCGTCATGGCCGCGATCTGTTCGGCGAGCTGCCGGTCGATCTCGAAGTTGTGCGCCCCACCGAGGAAGTAGTCGTAGACCCGGGCGGCGCTCGGCCGGCTCAGGTCGATCTCGGTGGGCAGGCTCTCCGGCGTCTGCATCGCTCGGTCCCCCAGGTCGTCGTCCGCCGTCGATGGCGGATCATGTGGTCCAGACCACTCTAGGCCGGTACGGCCGGGTACGGGAGATCCACAGCGGGCGATGCTGCCGGCCCGGGTCAGTCGGCCGATTCCAGCAGCAGCGAGATGCCCTGCCCGACGCCGATGCACATGGTGGCGAGCGCCCGCCGGCCGCCCCGGCGGCGCAGTTCCAGCGCGGCGGTCAACGCCAGCCGGGCGCCGCTGGCGCCGAGCGGGTGCCCCAGCGCGATCGCCCCGCCGCCCGGGTTGACGTGCTCGGCGTCCTCCGGCAGGCCCAGCTCGCGCAGCACCGCCACCGACTGCGCGGCGAACGCCTCGTTCAGCTCGATCACGTCCACGTCGGCGAGCGACAGGCCCGTCCGGTCGAGCAGCTTCCGGGTCGCCGGGACCGGGCCGATGCCCATGATCCGCGGCGGTACGCCGGCGGACGCGGCACCGCGTACCCGGGCCAGCGGGGTGAGGCCGTAGCGTTCGACGGCGGCCGCGGAGGCGACCAGCAGCCCGACGGCACCGTCGTTGACGCCGGAGGAGTTCCCGGCGGTGACAGTGCCGCCCTCGCGGAACGGGGTGGGCAGCGCGGCGAGCTTCGCAAGCGTCGTCTCGCGCGGGTGCTCGTCGGCCTCGACCAGCTTCGTCTCCCGCTTGCCGGCGGGCACCGTCACCGGGACGATCTCCTCGGCCAGCCGGCCGTCGGCCTGCGCCTTGGCGGCCCGCTGCTGCGACCGGTACGCGAAGGCGTCCTGCGCGGCCCGGTCCACGCCGAACTCGGCTGCCACGTTCTCCGCCGTCTCCGGCATCGAGTCGATGCCCCAGCCCTTGCGCATCAGCGGATTGACCAGCCGCCAGCCGATCGTGGTGTCGTACACCTCGGCGGTGCGGGCGAACGGCGTGGCCGCCTTCGGCATGACGAACGGCGCGCGGCTCATGCTCTCCACGCCGCCGGCCACCACCAGGTCGGCATCCCCGGCGACGATCGCGCGGGCGGCGGAGGCGAGCGCGTCCAGGCCGGAGCCGCAGAGCCGGTTGACGGTGCTGCCCGGCACCTCCTCCGGCAGGCCGCCGAGCAGCGCGGCCATCCGGGCCACGTTGCGGTTGTCCTCGCCGGCCTGGTTGGCGCAGCCCAGGATCACGTCGTCGGTGCGGGCCCAGTCGACCGAGGGGTGGCGGGCCACCAGCTCGCGGACGACGTGCGCGGCCAGGTCGTCGGGGCGGACCCCGGCCAGCGCGCCGGCGTACCGGCCGATCGGGGTGCGGACTCCGGCAACGAGATAGGCCACTGTCATCGCGCGTACGTCCTTCGGGGGTGGGAAGGGAGCGGTCGGCGGGTCGCGGGGGTACCCGGCGCCAGGATATCCGTGACCGGAGCGGATAGGTTTGCCGCATGTCCGGGGCTCAGTTCAGCGCAGAGAACAGCGGCGGCGGCGCGTTCGTCCGCCAGCCCAACCGGTTCACCGGGCGGGTCACCCCGCACTCCACCTCACCGGAGGGCGGCGGACCGGACGAGCAGGGACGCTGGCCGCTGGAAGCGGGCCGGTACCGGCTGATCTGGTGCCGGGCCTGCCCGTGGGCGCACCGGGCCCGGATCGTGCGCGGCCTGCTCGGGCTGGACGAGGTGATCTCGCTGGGGACCGTCGACCCGATCCGGGACGAGCGGGGCTGGCGGTTCGCGCTCGACCCGGACGGCTTCGACCCGGTGCTCGGCATCGGCTTCCTCTCCGAGGCGTACCTGTCCACGGACCCGGACTACACCGGCCGGGTCACGGTGCCGGCGCTCGTGGACACGCTCACCGGACGGGTGGTCACCAACGACTACCCGCAGCTCACGCTCGACTTCTCGACCGAGTGGCGGCGGTTCCACGCGCCGGACGCGCCGGATCTGTACCCGGTCGAGCTGCGCCCGGAGATGGACGCGCTGATGGCGGAGATCCACCGGGACGTCAACAACGGCGTCTACCGGTGCGGCTTCGCCACCTCCCAGGAGGCGTACGACGAGGCGTTCACCGCGCTGTTCGCCCGCCTCGACGCGCTGAGCGAGCGGCTGGCCGGGCGGCGCTACCTGATGGGCGACACCATCACCGAGGCGGACGTGCGCCTGTTCACCACGCTGGTGCGCTTCGACGTGGCGTACCACGGGCACTTCAAGTGCAACCAGCGCAAGCTCACCGAGATGCCGGTGCTCTGGGCGTACGCGCGGGACCTGTTCCAGACGCCGGGCTTCGGCGAGACGGTGGACTTCGACCACATCAAGCGGCACTACTACGCCACCCACGACATGATCAACCCGACCCGGATCGTGCCGCTGGGCCCGGACCTGTCCGGCTGGACCACCCCGCACGGACGTGGCTGAGGGCACAGCCCGCCGGATCGCCGCCGCGTTCGCCGCCGTCTGCCTGGCCGCCGGCGCGGCCGCGGTGACTGTCGCGGTGATCGCCGGTCCCGGTCCGGGCCCCATCGCGTACGTGAGCGAAGCGGGCATCGCCGACAGCGGGTACGCCGGGGCGTACCGGGTGGGGATCTTCTCGATGGCCGCGTCGCTGCTGCTGCTCGCCGGGGCGCTGCCACCGGGGTCGCGCGCGGCGGCCGGGCTGCTCGGCGCCGGCGCGGTCGCCACGGTGGTCTCCGGCGCGGTGACGTGCAGCGAGGGCTGCCCGCTGCCGCCGTTCGAGGCGACCACGGTGGCCGACCTGGTGCACGGCGGGGCCAGCATCGCGGCGACTGCCGCGGTGGTGCTCGCGATGCTCGTGCTGCTGTTCTCCCCGGCTGCGGATCGAGGGCTGCGGCGGATCGCCGCGATCGGCGCGGCGCTGGCGCTGCCGGTGGCCGCCGTGGTCGCGCTGGCGCTGCTGCTGGTCGGGCGCAGCACGCTGCTCGGGATGTCGGAACGGGTGCTGCTGGTCGTGGTCGCCGTCTGGGGACTGACCACCTCCGGCTACCTGGCTGTAAGGAGCCTCACCGGCGACGGTCCTTCCGTTCCGGGGCGGGAGGAGAGTAAAGTATCGCGACGATGACCAATGTCTGGTGCCTCACCGAGCGCCTGTACGTCGATCTCCGACGGCAGGCCAGCGGCGTCTGTCCGGCGTAGCTCCACGCCCCCGACGCCCGCCTTCCCTCCCCAGACCTTGGATTCGTCCTCATGACCTCCGCCCTGCGCAGAATCCCCTTCTCCGTCCAGATCCTGCTCGGCCTCGTGCTCGGCGTGGCGCTCGGTTTCCTCGCCCGCGCCGCCGACCTCGCCTGGCTGACCAGCACGCTCGACACCGTCGGCAGCCTCTTCGTCCAGCTGCTCAAGCTCGCAGTGCCGCCGCTGGTCTTCACCGCCATCGTGGTCAGCGTGGTCAGCCTGCGCGGCGTCGCCAACGCCGCCCGGCTCGCCGTCAAGACGCTGCTCTGGTTCGGCGCCACCGCGCTGATCGCGGTGAGCATCGGCATCGGTATCGGCCTGATCACCGACCCCGGCCGGGGCGTCAACCTGGACCCGGCCGGCGCCACCGCGCCGAAGACCACCGGCTCCTGGATCGACTTCCTCACCGGCATCGTCCCGACCAACCCGGTCGGCGCGTTCGTCGAGGGCAACGTCCTCCAGATCGTCTTCCTCGCCCTGGTGGTGGGCGCCGCCGCGCTGCTGGTCGGCGACGCCGCCGAGCCGTTCGTGGCGCTCAACCGCTCGCTGCTGTCGATCGTGCAGAAGGCGCTCTGGTGGGTCATCCGGCTCGCCCCGATCGGCACGCTCGGCCTGATCGGCAACGCCGTCGCCTCGTACGGCTGGGACCTGCTCGCCCCGCTCGCGAAGTTCACCACAGCCGTCTACGTCGGCTGCGCCCTGGTGCTGTTCGTGGTCTACCCGGTGCTGCTCGCGGTGGCCGGCAAGCTCAACCCGCTGCGCTTCTTCGCCGGCGCCTGGCCCGCCATCGAGCTGGCCTTCGTCTCCCGCTCCTCGGTGGGCACCATGCCGGTGACCCAGCGCTCGGTCGAGCGCCTCGGCGTCCCCCGCGAGTACGCCTCCTTCGCGGTGCCGTTCGGCGCCACCACGAAGATGGACGGCTGCGCCGCCATCTACCCGGCGCTCGCCGCGATCTTCGTGGCGCAGGTGTTCGGCGTGAACCTGGGCGTCACCGACTACCTGCTCATCGCGTTCGTCTCGGTGGTCGGCTCGGCCGCGACCGCCGGCCTGACCGGCGCGATCGTCATGCTCACGCTGACCCTGAGCACGCTGGGCCTGCCGCTGGCCGGGGCCGGTCTGCTGCTGGCCATCGACCCGATCCTGGACATGATCCGTACCGCCACCAACGTGGCCGGGCAGGCCGTCGTGCCGACCATCGTGGCCGCCCGGGAGGGCACGCTCGACCGGGCCGCGTACGACTCGGCCGGCAAGCGCGACCTGATCGAGCCGGTCGAGCCCGAGCGGCTCGACCCCGTACCCGCCTGATCCACACTCGCAACGGGTGCGTCTCCCACAAGGAGGCGCACCCGTTGCCCTGACCGGAGGATCCGAGAATGAGCGCCCTGTTCACCCCGCTCGCCCTGCGCGGCGTCACCCTGCCCAACCGGATCGCGCTGGCCCCCATGTGCCAGTACAGCGCCGGACCCGACGGCCTGCCCACCGACTGGCACCGCGTCCACCTGGGTTCCCGCGCGGTCGGCGGGGCCGGGCTGGTCATCACCGAGGCGACCGCAGTGGTGCCCGAGGGCCGGATCAGCCCGCAGGACACCGGCCTCTGGTCCGACGCGCACGTCGACGCGTGGCGGCCGATCACCGCGTTCGTCGCCGGTCAGGGCGCGGTGCCGGCCGTGCAGCTCGCGCACGCCGGGTTCAAGGCGTCCACGTACCGGCCGTGGGCGCCGGCGCGTGGCGGCGTGCCGGACGCCGAGGGCGGCTGGACCCCCGTGGGCCCGGGCGACCAGCCGTTCGTGCCGGAGTACCGCACCCCCACCGCGCTCGACGAGGCGGGCATCGCGGCCGTGGTGGACGCCTTCGCCACCGCCGCCGGGCGGGCGCTGGACGCCGGGTTCGCCGCCGTGGAGATCCACGCCGCGCACGGCTACCTGCTGCACGAGTTCCTGTCCCCGCTGACCAACCGGCGCACCGACGGCTACGGCGGGGACCGGGCCGCCCGGATGCGGCTCACGCTGGAGGTGGCCCGCGCGGTACGCGCCGCCGTCGGCGAGTCCGTGCCGGTGCTGACCCGGATCTCCGCCACCGACTGGACCGACGGCGGCTGGACCGTCGAGGACAGCGTGGTGCTCGCCGGGGGACTGGCCGCCGCCGGGGTGGACCTGGTCGACACCTCCTCCGGAGGCGCGGCGGCCCAGGCGTCCGTCCCGGTCGGACCCGGCTACCAGGTGCCGCTCGCCGCCCGGATCCGCCGCGACGCCGGGGTGCCGACCGGTGCGGTGGGGCTGATCGTCGAGCCCGAGCAGGCCGAGCAGATCGTGGCCGGCGGCGAGGCGGACCTGGTGTTGCTGGGCCGGGAGCTGCTGCGCGACCCGTACTGGCCGCGCCGCGCCGCCGCCAAGCTGGGAGCCACCCCGACCTGGCCCGACCAGTACACCCGAGCCGTCTGACCGGCCCCGCCCCCGCCCGGTGGGCGGGGGGGGGGAGTCAGCCGGCCAGGTGGTTCCAGCGGGGTTCCAGGTCGGTCCAGGTGCCCTGGTCGGCCACCGTGCCGTCGATCAGCACCACCACGTGGTCGGCCCGCACCAGGGCGGCCCGCTTGGCGGTCGAGCCGACCACTGTCACCCCGTGCTCGCGCAGTGCCGCCCACAGCGCCAGCTCCGTGCCCACGTCCAGCGCCGACGACACGTCGTCGGCCACCAGCAGCTCGGTACGCGGGGCGAGCGCCCGCGCCAGCGCCAGCCGCTGGAGCTGACCGCCGGACAACCGGGTGCCCTTGTGCCCGATCAGCAGCCCGAGCCCGCCGCCGGCCGCGGCCAGGTCGTGTTCGAGCTGGGCGGTCGAGACCGCCCCGGCCGCGTCCACCTGGTGACCGAGCGCGATGTTGTCGGCCACCGTGCCGGAGAGCACCCGGGGCAGCTGACCCACGTACCCGACCTGGTTGGGGCGCAGGAACATCTCCGGCTCGGTGACCGGGTCGCCGTTCCAGCGCAGCTCGCCGACGTGGTGCACGATCCCGGCGAGCGCGCGCAGCAACGACGACTTGCCGGATCCGACCGGGCCGACGACCAGCACCAACTGCCCGCGCTCGACCACCAGGTCGACGTCGCGGACGGCGAGCATGCCGTCGGAGTGCAGCGCGCCGAAGCCGGACAGCTCCAGGCGGCGCAGCGGGTGCCGGGGCGGCGGCTCGGGCGCGGGCGCGGTGCCCGCGACCAGGTCCAGTCCGGGCACCGGCGCCGCGTACACGGCCTCACCGGTCATCGCCACCGTCCGCTTCGTCCACACCCGCGCCGACGGGTACTGCGACACCAGCGACGCGGTGGTCCACGCGAACCAGCGGGCCGCGCCGAGCGTGGATACGGCCACGAGCGTGGCGCCGGCGGACAGCCCGCCTGTCAGATAGAGCGCCCACGCGCCGATCGGCAGCAGGCCGCTGGCGACCGCCGGGGTGGACCGGGCCCACACCTGCATGGCGATCTCGCGGCGCTGCCGCTCGCTGCGTACCTCGTCCAGCCGGGCGAGGTGGCGCAGCACCGGGCGGGTGGCGCCGGCCAGCTTCACCGTCCGGGCGGCGGACAGCGCGGACACCAGCGCGGTGGCGAACGCGGCGCGCGCCTTCACCGTGCCGGCCGCGGTGCGTTCCAGCCGGGGCCCGAACAGCGTCGCCGCCAGCCCGGAGACCACCATCGTGCCGACGAAGAACAACGCCGGTACGAGACTGCCGGTCACCAGCGTCATGGTGATCACGATGGTCAGCGAGATGAACTGGTCCATCAGGTTGTCGGCGAGGTGCACCACCCGGTCGGTGTCGCCGCCCTGTGCGACCACCTCGGCCGGGGTGTGCCCGCTGACCCGCCGCGCGCCGGTCTGCCCGTGCACCAGCCGGGCGCTGATCCGCAGCATCTGCCGGATCCACCACTGCGGGAACCACAGGTTCGTCAGGTACGGCAGCGGCAGCACCACGAGCAGCGCGGCCACGATGCCCAGCGCCGGCAGCCACGGGTCGCCGCCGCCGACCAGGTCGGCCCAGAGCCAGGGCAGCACCGCGCCGTCCATCCCGAGCACCGTCATCACGATGAACAGGGCGACCGAGAGCAGGCCGTACCGCGGGTCGTTGAAGCCCAGCCGGAGGATCTCGCGCATGGTCCGCGCGGGCGGCGTCGGCGGTGCCGGTGGCGGGTCGGCGCGCGGCACGGCGGCCGGCCGCGTCGCGGGCGCGGCCGGCGTGGTGGGCGCGTCGTCCCAGGCGGGCGCGTCGAGCAGGTCCACGCCGCCGCGCCGGGCGCCCACCCCGGCGTACGCCCCGGCGTGGCTGGTGGCGAGCAGCTCGGCGAAGCGGGCCGACTCGCGCAGCGGACCGGCCTCCAGCACCGCGCCGTCGGCCATCACGACCACCTCGTCGCAGCGGCGCACCGACGAGAGCCGGTGCGCGATGACGATGCCGATCCGGTCGGTGAGCAGCCGTTCGGTGGCCTCGCGTACCCGGTTCTCGGTGACCGGGTCGAGCCGCGCGGTGGCCTCGTCGAGGATCACCACGTGCGGGTCGCGGACCAGGATGCGGGCGAACGCGACGAGTTGCTCCTGCCCGGCGGAGAGCACGTAGCCGCCGTCGCCGAGCCGGGTGTGCACGCCGTCGGGCAGCTCGGCGATCCAGCCGGCCAGGCCCAGTTCGGCCAGCGCCCGCTCGGCCGCCTCCAGCAGCTCCGGGTCGAACAGCGCCACGTTCTCGGCGAGCGTGCCGGCCAGGATCTCGGTGCGCTGCGGCACCACGGCGATCCACCGGCGCAGTTCCTCCACGTCCAGGTCGACCACGTCGGTGTCGCCGAGGAACACCGTGCCGCGCGGTACGTCCACCGCCCGGGTGAGCACCTTGGCCAGCGTCGACTTGCCCGAGCCGGTGCGCCCGACCAGCGCGTACGAGCGACCGCGGACGAAGTCCAGGTGGACGTCGCGCAGCGCCGGCCCGCGGTCGTCCCCGCCGGCCGGGTAGCGGTAGGTGAGGCCGCGCACCGTCAGGTCGCCTTCGACCGGGGTGGCACCGCCGTCGGGCTCCTGCGGCGACCCGGCCAGCAGTTGTACCCGGCCCCACGCGCCGAACGCCTGTTGCAGGTGCGGCACCCATCGGGCGATGTGCTCGACCGTCGCGCCGAACGCGATGGCCAGCAGCCAGATCGCGGTCAGCCGCGCGGCGTCGACCCGGCCGGTGGCGAGCGCCCACGCGCCGCCCAGCACCACGCCCGCGATGCCGACCCGGACCGCGCCGGCGGCGGCCGCGGTGACCCGGGCGGAGAGCCGGAACACCCGGACGCACCGGGTGATCACCTCGGCCGCGCGGCGGGCGTAGAGGCGCAGCACGTACGGCCGGGCGAGGCTGGTGCGTACGTCGTCCTGCCCGTGCACCGCCTCCTCCATCACTGCCGCGAGGTCGGACCACGCCTCCTCCTCGGCCATCCGGGCCGGGGCGATCCGGGCGGTCGGGCGGCGCAGCGTCACCGCGAGCAGGGCGGTGAGCAGGATCATGCCGACGCCCGCGGGCCACCAGACGATGAGGGCGCTGACCGCCGAGAGGGCGCAGACCGCGAGGCCCTGCGCCAGCCGTACGCCGGTGTTCCGCATCTCGGCGGCGACCTGGTAGACGTCGTTGTCGATCCGGTCGAGCAGCTCGCCGACCGGGGTGGTCTCCAGGGTGGGCAGGTCCTGGCCGAGCGCGACCCGGCAGAGCCGCCGCCGCACGTCGGCCGACCAGTCGGCGGTGAGCCGGGCCATGATCAGGCCGATCAGCAGGTCGGTGACGACAGCGGCGACGAGCGCCACCGCGAGCGCGACGAACCAGCCGGACGAGCGGTGCACCAGCACCGGCCCGGCCAGAGCGGAGGCGGCCGCCTGACCACCGGCGCCGAGCACGATCAGCAGCAGGACCGCCGCCATCCGCCGGGGCGCCGTGGCCCAGAGATCTCGGAGCAGGCGCATGGAAGTCCTCCGGACTCGGATCGGTGGGGGCGGTGCCCTCAGCCTCACCCTTCCGGCGGTCCGGAATCAACCGAATTACCGACCGCTGGTCAGGTCCGGGCGACCCGCCGGACGATGCCGAGCAGCGACTCCTGCACCTCGTCGATCGGCCGCTCCGGCGAGAAGACCAGCCAGTCCACGGCCACCACGAGCCCGACGCCGAACAGCGCCGAGCTGGCGGTACGCACGTCCAGGTCGGCGGGGAGTTCCCCGCTGTCCACCCCGGCCTTCACCGTCTCGGCGATCACCGCGATGGCCTCGCCGCGCAGCAGCCGCAGTGTCTGCTGCCACTCCCGGTTGGTCCGCCACATCTCCGAGAGCAGAAGCTGGGCGAAGGCGCGGTAGCGGCGGATGTACTCCAGCTGGGCGCGGACCAGCGCGCCGAGCGCCTCCAGCGGCGGCAGCCCGTCGACGGCGGCCCGGAACTCGGCGGTGAGCAGGCCGATGCCGTGCCGCAGCAGCTCCTCGAACAGGACGGTCTTGGACTCGAAGTTGTAGTAGACGGTCCCCTTCGCCACGCCGGCCCGGGCCGCGATGTCGTCCACAGTGGTGGCCGAGAAGCCCTGCTCGGCGATGAGGTCCACCGCCGCCACGAAGAGGCGCTGGCGGGTGTCCTCGCGCCGGCGTGTCCGTCCGTCCGTCACCGGCCCATCCTCACATGGTCAGTTCGGGGTGCAGCTTGGCCGGGGTCAGCCGCCGGGAGCGGCGGGCCGCGCCGACTGTCAGCGCCATGGCCCCCAGCCCGAACGCGAGCAGCACCAGCGCGGCCGTGACCACCGGTGCGGTCGTACCGCCGTTGATGGTGTGCCGCAGGCCGTCCACCACGTACGTCATCGGCAGCCAGGGGTGGATCGCCTGGAAGAAGCCCGGTGAGGTCTGCACCGGGTAGGTGCCGCCGGACGAGGTGAGCTGGAGCATCAGCAGCGCCAGCGCGGCCAGCCGCCCGGCCGGGCCGAGCGCCACCCCGAGCAGTTGCATGATCGCGGTGAACGCCAGCGAGGTGAGGGCGAGCAGCCCGAACGTGGCGGGGCCGTGCCTCGGGTCGAGCCCGAGCCCGAGCGTCACCACCGTGTAGAGCACCGTGACCTGGGCCAGGCCGATCCCGGCGGCGGGGAGCCACCCGGCGAGCACGACCCGCCAGCCGGGCGCGCCGGACATCACGTGCCGCCGGTTGACCGGCCGCAACAGCATGTACGTGATCATCGCGCCGACCCAGAGCGCCAGCGACAGGAAGTACGGGGCGAAGCCCACGCCGTACGAGCCGGCCGGGTTCTGCGAGTCGCGGATCAGCCCGACCGGGTCGCCGAGTACGCCGGCGCGAGTGGCCGCGTCGTCGTACCCGGGCAGTTTCCGTTCCCCGGCGGCGAGCCCGTCGGCGAGGTCGCCGGCGCCGCCTTCCAGCCGGGTCAGTCCGTCGACGAGGCGGTTGCTGCCGCTGCCGAGCTGGGCCAGGCCGCCGTCGAGCTGGCGGGCGCCGGTGGCGAGGCGGTAGAGCCCGCCGCGCAACTGGTCCGCGCCGGTCGACGCGTCGCCCAGCCCGTCGCGGAGCTCGGCGCTGCCCTGTGCCAGCGTGGCGAGCCCGCCGGCCAGCTCGTTCACCTTGGCGCGGGCGGAGGCGACGTCGTCGGCCAGGTGCGGCGCGGCGGCGGCGACCTCGCGGGCGGTCTTCGCCACGTCGGTCATCTGCTTGCGCAGTGTGGCCATGTCGGTCTTGTCCAGCGCGGCCACCACGGACCGGGCCTGCGTGACGGCCCGGTCGGCTGCCTTGCGGGCGGCGGCGAATCCGGGATCGTCCGCCAGCTCGGGGTGTTCCTTCGCGACCGCGTCGAGCCGGTCGCGGACCTCTTCGGCGCTCGCGACCACCTCGGCGGCCTTGCCCGGCAGCGCGTCCAGCCCGGCGGCGAGTTGCTGCGCGCCGTCGGCGACGAGCGTGGCCGCCTTCTCGATCTTGTCGGCGTTGCGGCGCAGCACCGGCTCGTACCTGTCGGCGGCGGCGTTCACGGTGGCCGCCGCGGCCTTGGTCTCGGTGGCGGCGCGCCCGGCGCCGTCGGCGAGCTGGGCGGCGCCGGTGCGCAGCTGGTCGAGGCCCTTGGCGAGCTTGTCCGCGCCCTGGACCGACTGGTTGAGTCCACCGGCGAGCTGCCCGGCGCCGTCCTCGGCGTCACCGAGCCCGTCGGCGAGCCGGCCCGCGCCCCGCTGGGAGCTGCCGACGCCGTCGGCGATCTTTCCGGCGCCGTCGGCGGCGCGGCCGGTCTCGGCCTTGGCGTCGGTGAAGCCGATCAGCATCTTGTCGAAGTACGTGGCGGCGGTGCTCTGCGCGGCGGCGGCCCGGATCTCGCTGAACGCCGACCGGGCGAGCAGGCCGGAGAGGTAGTTGGTGGCGTCGTCGTTGACGACCTTCAGTTCGCCCTGCCGGGCCGGGCGGTCCGGTTCCGGGCCGGCGGCGAGCCTGGCGGAGAAGTCCTCCGGGATGGAGAAGACCAGGTGGTAACGCCCGTCGCGCAGCCCCTTGGTGGCGTCGGTCTGGTCGGTGACGGTCCAGCCGAACACCCGCCGGTCGAGCAGCTTCTCGGTCAGGTCGCGGCCGGCGTGCACCTCGCTGCCGTCACCGGCGGTGGCCGGGCGGTCGGCGTCGACCAGGGCGACCGGGATCCGGTCCATCTTCCCGTAGGGATCCCAGAACGCGTACAGGTAGAGGGCGCCGTAGAGCAGCGGGACGATGGTGAGCACCGCGAGCGCGGCGCGCGGCAGCCGGCCCCGGGTCATCCGGCGCAGCTCGAACAGGGCCAGTCGCAGGACGCTCATGCGGGCACCTCGGCGGGCTCGTGGGGAACGGTCAGGGCGGGGACGGGCAGGGCCGGGTCGCCGATGCGGTGCACGGTGACGGCAACTCCGGGTTCGACGGCGCGGGCGCTGGCGACGACCGCGTACCCCTGGTCGGCGAGGCGTTCCAGCGCGCCCCACATCCACTCCCGCTCGGGGCGGTCGGCGCCGGCGTCCACGTCGTCGGCGACGATCAGGCTGGGGCCGCCGAGGCTGGCCAGCACCAGCCCGAGCACCTGGCGCTCGACCGGGGTGAGGTCGCGGCCGTACCGGTCGGGTTCCAGCGGCGCGTCGGTGAGTCCGGCGCCGGCGACGGCGGCGGCGTAGGCGTCGCGGCGGTAGGCCCGGCGAGCCCGTACCGCGGCGACCGGGACCAGCCGGCGCCGGCGGCGTGGCACCGGGCCGAGCAGCAGCAGGCGTTCGGTGATGTGCTCGGCGACGGTGAGCGTCGGGTCGGGTTCGTGCACGCCTGCCACCTGGCCGAGCGCGGCCGGGCCGCGGCGGCGCAGCTCGCCGTGGTTGTGCGGGAAGCGCCCGGCCAGCGCCAGCAGCAGCGAGGTGCGTCCGCTGCCGGGCGGGCCGGTGACGGCGTGCAGCTCACCGCTCGCGGCGGTGAGGTCGACGTCCCGGTAGACCCAGCCGCGGCGGGTGCGCAGCCCCAGGCCCCTGGCCTCGACGATGTTCATCCCGACCCCGAATTCCGAACTGACTAGTCAGTATAAAAACATGCCCAGCATAGCGACGGGTGTCCGGTTCGGGACCTCTGGCGGGAGTGATTCTCAGAACAGCACTGTGGCGAGCGTGCCGACCGGGCGGAAGCCGCAGCGCTCGTAGACCCGGCGGGCGGGCAGGTTGAAGTCGTTGACGTAGAGGCTCACGGTGGGCGCGACCCGTTCCAGCGCGTCGCGGACCACTGCGGCCATCGCGGCGGTGGCGATGCCCCGGCCGCGCCACTCCGGCGCCACCCAGACGCCCTGCACCTGCGCGGTCCGGCGGGTCACCACGGCCAGCTCCGCCTTGAAGACCACCCGCCCGTCGACGAAACGGGCGTAGGCGCGGCCGGCGCGCACCAGCTCGGTCACCCGCCGCCGGTAGCCGCGCCCGCCGTCCTCGGCCAGCGGCGACACCCCGACCTCCTCGGTGTACATCGCCACCGCCGCCGGGAACAGCCGGTCGACCTCGTTGGCGCGCACCCGGCGCACGTGCGGGTCGGGCGCCACGGCTGGCAGCGCGTCCGTCGCCAGCAGCGGCTGGTTCGGGCGTACGTCCCGAGCCGGCCCCCAGTGCGCGGAGAGGCGGTCCCAGAGCCCGAGCACGGCGTCGGCGCGGCCCACGATCGAGGAACAGAGCCGATCCTCGGCGCTCAACTGGTCGGCGAACGCGGTCACCGCCGACTCGGACGCGAGCACCGGGGTCAGGTTGCCGCCCAGCCAGCAGATCGACTCCAGGTGCCGGCGGGAGCCGTACCCGAGGATCCGCGCCTCGGCCCGCCACCACGCCAGGCCGCGTGCCGCCACCCGCTCGGCGACCTGCGCGCCGGCGTACGGGTCGAGGTCGAGCAGCCGCTCGACCGCGCGGCGCTCCGACTCCCCGAGTTGGCGTACCGGCAGCGTGAGCACGGCTACCAGCCTGCCAGATCCACCCCCGCGTGCGCGGGCCGACCGGGCACCTGCCGCACGGCGCTCAGCCGGCCGGCGCCGGCACCGGTTCGGGCGTGGCCGGCCGGGTCCGGGCGGCCCACCGCACCACCGGCGGCACCAGCGCGCCGAGCAGCAGGAACACCACACCGAGCACGAGCCAGCCGGGTACGCCCCAGCCGATCGCGAGCGTGGTCACCACCAGCGGGGCGACCATCGAGCCGAGCTGCATGCCCATCCCGTACGCACCCTGGTACTGCCCGTGCGCGTGCGCCGGGGCCAGGCCGAAGGAGATGCCCCAGCCGGCCGCCGCGTGCCACAGCTCCCCCACGACGTGCACCAGCGCACCCGCCAGCAGCAGCGGCACCGCCACCGCGACCGGCACGCCGCCACCGGCCGCGAACAGCGCGCAGGCGACCGCGAGCAGGACACCCGCCCGCCGGGCGGCCCGGCCCGCGCCGGTCAGGTCCTCGGTGCCCCGCGAGGCGCGGACCTGGAACAGGATCACCACCACGGTGTTGACGAGCAGGCAGGCGGAGATCAGCCAGTTCGGTGCCGTGGTGTGCCCGGCGATCCAGAGCGGCAGGGCGATGTTGATCAGCGAGAAGTGCATGGACATGAGCCCGTCCAGCACGGTGAAGGCGAGGAACGGGCGGTCCCGAAGCGCGATCAGCCGTGGCCCGTGCGCCGGGGCGGGCATCGGCGGCACCGGCGGGAGCCGCAGCAGCACCGCTGCCGCCAGCACGTACGTGGCGGAGTCGAGCAGGATCAGCGTGACGTACGCGCCCCGGGTGTCGGCGGCGAGCGCGAACCCGGCCAGCACCGTACCCACCGAGATCCCGACGTTGGTGACCGCGCGCAGGTAGGCGCGGGTGCGTACCCGCTGGTCGGGCGGGACAGCGCCGGCGATCAGCGCGCCCCGGGCGCCACGGGTGCCGGCGTCGGCGACCGCCATCAGCACGCCGACGACCAGGAAGCCGGTGAACGAGCGCACGCCGACCAGTGCGGCCGTGCACCCGGCCGAGGCGAGCAGCGCGGCCATCTGGAGCCCGCGCGGGCCGAGGCGGTCGGCGAGGTAGCCCATCGGCGTGCTCGCCACCAGGCTGACCAGCGCGGTGAGCGTGAGCGCCACGCCGACCTGAGCCACCGAGAGCCCGACCGACCGGGTGAGGAACAGCGCGCTGGCGGTGAGCCAGGTGCCCCGCCCGACGGTGTTGACGAGCGTGGAGAGGGCGAGGGTCCGGGACGGGCCCGGTTCGGGAAGCAGGCGCACACGGGCACCTTAGCAAGACGTACGTACGGTTTTCAGTCCCGTTTGCGCGGCGTCTTGTCGGCGATGCATTGCCGATATATCGTTGATGCATCGGTGATACACCAACAGAAGGAGAACCGATGGGCTTCCATCGACGCATGCACGCCATGCACGACGAGATGCGCCGCCGTGGCGGCTTCGGCTTCCCGCCCGTACCCCCGGGTCCGCCGCCCTTCTCCCCCGGGCCCCACGGCCACGGGCGGGGCCGGGGCGGGCGCGGGCGCGGCCGGCGGCCCAACGTGCGCGGCGCCGTGCTGGCGCTGCTCACCGAACGGCCGATGCACGGCTACGAGATGATCCAGGAGATCGACTCCCGCACCGGCGGGGCGTGGCGACCCAGCCCCGGCTCGATCTACCCGACGCTGCAACTGCTGGAGGACGAGGGCGTCATCGCGACCGCCGCCGACTCCGAGGGCGGGCGCAAGCGGTTCGCGCTGACCGAGGCGGGGCAGGCCGAGGCAGCCGACGCGGCGCAGACCCCGCCCTGGGCCGAGTTCGCCGAGCAGACGGTCAACAGCTGGCACGACATCCGCGACGCCGGCGCGCAGGCCATGCAGGCGCTGCGGCAGGTGATGACCACCGGCACCGACGACCAGCGGGCCCGCGCCGCACAGGTGCTCGACGAGACCCGGCGCAAGCTCTACGCCATCCTCGCCGAGTCCGAGTGAGCACCGCCGCCGTGACGGCACGCCGGCCGGACGACGACCGGCGTGCCGTCAGGCCCGGCGCGCGGTGACGAGCAGGTACTCCCAGCGCATCACGCCGCCGGCCAGGTACCGGGCGGCCAGTTCGGTCAGCGCGCGGTCGAGCCCGGCCGTACGCTCCGGGTCGCCCGCGTTCGCCCGGTAGACCGCCACCGTCGGTCCGTAGTGGGTGGCGAAGAAGTCCCGGAACTGTCCGGGCGTGGCGAACCGGTTCACCACCACGGCGTCGCGCCCCAGCGTGAGCGCGTCGACCCGGTCGCCGAACAACTCCCGGACATGGTCCTCGTCGCCCCAGAGCGGGGGCGGCTGCGCACCCGGCGGCGGTGGCGGCGCGTACGGCCGCATGGCCGCGAACAGCTGCCCCACGAAACCCTCCGGGGTCCAGTTGACCAGGCCGATCGTCCCGCCCGGCCGGCACACCCGCAGCAACTCGTCGGCGGCGACCCGATGCCGGGGCGCGAACATCACGCCCACGCAGGACAGCACCGCGTCGAACGCGCCGTCGGCGTACGGCAGCGCCTCCGCGTCCGCCTCCTCCCAGGTCAGCGTCACGCCCTCCCGCTCGGCCGACGCCTGCCCGATCGCCAGCAGCTCCGGGGTGAGGTCACCGGCCACCACCTCCGCGCCGGCCCGGGCCGCCGGCAGGGCCGCGTTGCCGGTTCCGGCCGCCACGTCCAGCACCCGCATGCCCGGCCCCACCCCGACCGCCCGGACCACCGTCGCCCCCAGCTCCGGGATCACCTGCGCGGCCACTGCGGCGTAGTCGCCCATCGCCCACATGGCGCGGTGCCGAGCCTTCACCGCCGCATCCTGCTCCCGTTCCTCGATCATCCGTCGCTCCTCACCTGTCGTCCCTGCACAGGACGCTAGGCAGCGGACGCCCCGGCCCCCAGTACGAGATCTGTACCGCTCCCGACAGGCGCCTGGCCGGGCCGCCGGGCCGGGCGTAGCGTGCCCGCCATGGGGGCCTCCTACCACCAGTTCTGCCCCGTGGCGAAGGCCATGGAACTGCTCGACGAGCGGTGGACGCTGCTCGTGGTCCGGGAGTTGGTCAGCGGCTCGGAACGCTTCAACGAGCTGCGCCGGGGCCTGCCCCGGATGTCGCCCACGCTGCTGTCCCGCCGGCTGCACCAGCTCGTCCGCGCCGGGGTGGTGGAGCGACGGGTCGACGGCGCCGACGTGCGCTACGTCCCGACCGCCGCCGGGCGCGAGCTGCGGCCCGTGCTGGAGGCGCTCGGCGCCTGGGGCGTGCGCTGGATCGGCGAACTGGGCGACGCCGACCTGGACCCGAAACTGCTGCTGTGGGACATGCACCGGCACGTCGACCACGACGCGGTCCCGCCGGGGCGTACCGTCGTGCGGTTCCGCTTCCGGGACGTGCCCGCGGCGCTGCGCGACTGGTGGATGGTGATCGCCGCGGGCGAGGCCGACGTCTGCGACAGCGACCCCGGGCACGACGTGACGGTGACCGTCACGGCGGACCTGCGCGCCCTGGTCCAGGTCTGGATGGGCGACCTGGAGTGGACCGCGGCGCTGCGCGGCGGCGCGGTGGAGGTGACCGGGCCGGAGGCGCTGCGGCGCGCCGCGCCCGGCTGGTTCACCCTCTCCCCCTTCGCCGCCGTGCCCCGGCCCTGAGACGGCGCGTGCGGCCGCCCCCGATGTGGGGACGGCCGCACGGCGACGCGGGAAGCAGATCAGTGCACGGTGACGGTGGCGCCACCCGGCACCAGGTCACGCAGCTCCTCGGGGATCTCGGCGCCCATCTCGTCGGCGATGCGCAGCGCCTCCTCGATCAGCGTCTCCACGATCTGCGCCTCGGGCACGGTCTTGACGACCTTGCCCTTGACGAAGATCTGGCCCTTGCCGTTGCCGGAGGCCACGCCCAGGTCGGCCTCGCGGGCCTCACCCGGGCCGTTCACCACGCAGCCCATGACCGCGACGCGCAGCGGCACCGGCAGGCCCTCCAGGCCGGCGGTGACCTCCTCGGCCAGCTTGTAGACGTCGACCTGCGCCCGGCCGCAGGACGGGCAGGAGACGATCTCCAGGCCACGCTCACGCAGGCCCAGCGACTCCAGGATCGCGTTGCCGACCTTGATCTCCTCGACCGGCGGAGCGGACAGCGAGACCCGGATGGTGTCGCCGATCCCCTCGGCCAGCAGCGCGCCGAACGCCACCGCCGACTTGATCGTGCCCTGGAACGCCGGGCCCGCCTCGGTGACGCCGAGGTGCAGCGGGTAGTCGCACTTCTCGGCCAGCAGCCGGTACGCGCGGATCATCACCACCGGATCGTTGTGCTTGACCGAGATCTTGATGTCCCGGAAGCCGTGCTCCTCGAACAGCGAGCACTCCCACAGCGCCGACTCCACCAGCGCCTCGGCGGTGGCCTTGCCGTACTTGGCCAGCAGACGCTTGTCCAGCGAGCCCGCGTTGACGCCGATCCGGATCGGCGTGCCGGCGTCGCCCGCGGCCCGCGCGATCTCCTTGACCTTGTCGTCGAACTGCCGGATGTTGCCCGGGTTCACCCGCACCGCGGCGCAGCCGGCGTCGATCGCCGCGAAGACGTACTTCGGCTGGAAGTGGATGTCGGCGATCACCGGGATCTGCGACTTCTTGGCGATCGCGGGCAGCGCCTCCACGTCGTCCTGCGACGGTACGGCGACCCGGACGATCTGGCAGCCGGACGCGGTCAGCTCGGCGATCTGCTGGAGCGTGGCGTTGACGTCGGCGGTGAGGGTGGTGGTCATGGACTGCACCGAGACCGGCGCGCCACCACCGACCGGCACCGGACCGACCATGATCTGGCGGCTGGCCCGGCGCGGGGCCAGCGGCGGCGGCGGTACGGGGGGCATACCGAGACTGACAGCGGTCACTTCAGGCACTCACCTTGAGAAGAGCGTGATGGGGTTGATGACATCGGCGGTGACTGTGAGCAGCGTGAACGCGCCGCCGATCAGGATCACCGCGTACGTGAAGGGCATGAGTTTGAGGTAGTCGACGCGGCCGGGATCGGCGCGGCCGATGCGCGCGTACAGCCAGGAGCGCGCCCGTTCGAACCAGGCGATGGCGATGTGGCCGCCGTCCAGCGGGAGCAGCGGCAGCAGGTTGAACACGCCGATGAAGAAGTTCAGCGACACGAACAGCATGAAGAACACCAGCCAGGCGTTGTTCTCCACGGCCTCGCCGCCGAGCCGGCTGGCGCCGACCACGCTGATCGGGGTGTCCACGTCACGCTCGCCGCCGGTGATCGCGTTCCACAACGCGGGCACCTTCTGCGGGATGCGCTGCATGGCGTGCGCGGTCTGCACGGCCATGGTGCCGGTGAAGTCGGCGGTGGCGCCGAACGCGGCGACCGGGCCGTACTCGACCCGGGTCGGGGTGGTGGGCGAGAGCGCCACGCCGAGCGCGGAGACCGACGAGGCGGCGCCCTTCGGGTCGCCGAGCGGCGGACGCTGCACCGAGGCCAGGTCGACCCGAGCGTCGTCCGGCTTGCCGTCGCGCACGTAGGCGACGGTGGCCGTGCCGGGCGGGGTGGCGCGGACCACGTCGAGCATGTCGCCCCAGGTGGAGACCGGCTTGCCGTTCACCGCGGTGATCCGGTCGCCGTCCTTGAGCTGGGCCTTCTCGGCCGGGCTGGCCGGGTCGCCGGACTCGCAGGCACGGGCCGCGTTCTCCACCACCACGCACGGCGCGATGGCGATCACCGCCGGCTCGGCCCGGAAGCCGGCCTCGGTGCTGGGGAACTTCGGGTTCGGCAGCCCGACCGACACCGCGATGATCCAGAGCGCGATCAGGGCCAGGGCGAAGTGGGTGATCGAGCCCGCGGACATCACGATCGTCCGCTTCCACACCGGGTAGCGCCACATGGCGCGCTTCTCGTCCCCCGGCTCGACGTCGTCGTCCTGCGGCGTCATACCGACGATCTTGCAGAAGCCGCCGAGCGGAATGCCCTTGATGCCGTACTCGGTCTCGCCCCGCCTGAACGACCACAGCGTCGGGCCGAAGCCGACGAAGTAGCGCGTGACCTTCATCCCGAACGCCTTGGCGGTCAGCATGTGCCCCGCCTCGTGCAGGCTCACCGAGATGAGAATCGCCAGGGCGAACAGCACCACCCCGAGCAGATAGCTCATCGAGCTCCTTCCACCGACCCGACGATGATCTCCTGGGCGTGCGCCCGTGCCCACGACTCGGCGGCGAGCACGTCCTCGACGGTACCTGGTTCGTCGAAATCGGGTGCGTCCTCCAGCACGCGCTGGAGGGTGTCGACGATGCCGAGGAACGGCAGCCGGCCCGCGACGAACGCGGCCACGCACTCCTCGTTCGCCGCGTTGTAGATCGCCGGGCGGCAGCGCCCGGCCTCGCCCGCCGCCTTGGCCAGCGCGACCGCCGGGAACGCCGCGTCGTCGAGCGGGAAGAACTCCCAGGTGTGCGCGCTGGTCCAGTCCACCGCGGCGGCGGCGCCCGGCACCCGGTCCGGCCAGCCGATACCGAGCGCGATGGGCAGCCGCATGTCCGGCGGGCTGGCCTGGGCGAGCGTGGACCCGTCGGTGAACTCGACCATCGAGTGGATCACCGACTGCGGGTGGACCATCACCTCGATGTCGGCGTACGGCACGTCGAACAGCTCGTGCGCCTCGATCACCTCAAGCGCCTTGTTGACCATCGTGGCGGAGTTGATCGTGACGACCGGGCCCATGTTCCAGGTCGGGTGCGCCAGCGCCTGCTCCGGCGTGACGGCTGTCAGCTCGTCGCGCCGCCGTCCCCGGAACGGGCCGCCGCTGGCGGTGACCACCAGCCGCCGCACCTCGCCCCGGGCGCCGCCGCGCAGGCACTGCGCCAGCGCCGAGTGCTCGGAGTCGACAGGAACGATCTGCCCCGGTCGCGAGACGGCGGCCCTGACCAGCGGGCCGCCGGCCACGAGGGACTCCTTGTTGGCCAGGGCGAGGGTACGACCGGCGTGCAGCGCGGCCAGCGTCGGCGGCAGGCCCAGCGAGCCGACCACCCCGTTGAGCACCACGTCGCACGGCCACTGCGCCAGCTCGGTCATCGCGTCCGGCCCGGCCACGATCTTCGGCAGCTTGAAGTCGCCGGTGGCCCAGCCACGCCGGCTCGCCTCGGCGTAGAACGCGAGCTGGAGGTCCTGCGCGGCGGACGCGCGGGCCACGCCGACCGCCTCCACGCCCAGTTCCAGCGCCTGCGCGGCGAGCAACTCCACGTTGCCGCCACCCGCGCCGAGGGCAACCACCCGGAAGCGGTCCGGGTTGCGCCTGACGATGTCGATGGCCTGGGTGCCGATCGAGCCGGTCGAACCGAGCAGCACGAGGTCTCGGGGAGTGGTCACCGGACCATTGTTCCCCAGCGCCTCACCCCGGTTCGTCCCGGAGTGCCCGACGGCATGATCGACTCCACTTCCCCGAGGTGGTGGCATCACCGGCGCCGCGATGCCACCACTTCGGCGAACATCACACGTTCTCGGAGCCGCCGCGCAACCGCCATCGACGCGTCGTTCCCGGCCATCACCACCGCGTACACCCGCGGCGTGCCGGTGGCGAACTCACGCTCCAGCACCGCGCGGGCCGCCTCGGTGGCGCAGCCGTTGCCCTGGGCATCGGGATGCAGGTGCCAGCCGACCTCGATGTCCTCGGTCAGCGTCACGCCGTCGCGTCCCGGCAGCGGCTTGAGCAGGATGCTCCCCGCCACCGGCACGCCGCGGGTGTACGCGGTGGTGATGGCCGGGAACGACGCGTCG
>NZ_WBKS01000068.1:0-30451 GCF_008868145.1 Micromonospora sp. AMSO1212t | reverse complement strand
GTCGCTCATCCGTTCACTCCTGCGTCGGTGCGGATTCGTCCGCCGCATCGGCGGGCACGGCGGCGGCGGATGCGGCATCTGCGGCGACGTCGCCCCGCACGGCGACGCCAGCGGATCCGGCGGCATCGTCGGCCCGCCCAGCGGCGGCGCCGGCCGAAGAAGCATCTGCGGCGTCGGCCGGCGCGGCGGGGGTGGACGTGGTCGTGGGTTCGGGGGTGCCGGCGTACTCGTCGACAGTCAGCTCGGCCTCGCCGTCGGCCGGGCCGGTCCAGCGAACGGTCAGTTCCTCCAGCGCCTGCTCCTGTACGAACGCCACCAGGCCCTGCCGGTACAGCTCCAGCAGCGCCAGGAACCGGGCCACCACCTCGAGCGTCATCTCACAGTCGGTGCAGAGCAGCGAGAACGTGGCGACCCCGGCGCGGCGCAGCCGATCGGCGATGATGCCGGCGTGTTCGCGGACGCTGACCCGGACCATGTGCACGTGCGCGATGGAGACCTCGGGCACCGGTTTCGGGCTCATCGCCTTGACCGCGAGTTTGCGCAGCCGCTCCGGACCGATGCCGAGCACCAGGTCGGGCAGCGCCTCGGCGTACCGTGGTTCGAGGGTGACCGCCCGCGGGTAGCGCCGGCCGCCGACCGCCTCCAGCTCGGCGATGTGCGCGGCGGCCTCCTTGTACGCCTTGTACTGCAACAGCCGGGCGAACAGCAGGTCCCGCGCCTCCAGCAGCGCCAGGTCCTCCTCGTCCTCGACCTCGGCCGACGGCAGCAGCCGGGCCGCCTTCAGGTCGAGCAGCGTGGCGGCGACGAGCAGGAACTCGCTCGTCTCGTCCAGGTCCCACTGGTCGCCCATGGCGCGCAGGTAGGCGATGAACTCGTCGGTGACCTTGTGCAGGGCGACCTCGGTGACGTCCAGCTTGTGCTTGCTGATCAGCTGGAGCAGCAGGTCGAACGGGCCGGTGAAGTTGTCCAGCCGGACCGTGAAGCCACTCGCCTGCTCGCCGGCGCCCGGGGCGGCGGGCACCACACCGTCGACCTCGGCGGCCAGTTCCGCGGCGACGGCGGGGTCGCCGGGGCCGTGCGGCGGGTCGAGGGGCGGTGCGGTCACCGGGAAACCGTAGACGACGCGGCGGGCGGGCGGTGTGCGCCCTACCGGTCCGCCTGGGCGGCGATGACCTCCCGGGCGAGCTGCCGGTAGTTGCGCGCGCCGGAGGAGGCCGGGTCGAGGGTGGTGATCGGGGCACCGGCCACCGTGGACTCGGGGAACTTCACCGTCTTGGTGATGACGGTCTGGTAGACCTTGTCGCCGAACGCCTCGACCACCCGCTGCAGCACCTGGCGGCAGTGGGTGGTGCGGCTGTCGTACATGGTGGCGAGGATGCCTTCGAGTTCCAGGTCGAAGTTGAGCCGCTCGCGCACCTTGTCGATGGTGTCCAGCA
The DNA here is from genome assembly GCF_008868145.1 of Micromonospora sp. AMSO1212t. Classification (NCBI taxonomy): domain Bacteria; kingdom Bacillati; phylum Actinomycetota; class Actinomycetes; order Micromonosporales; family Micromonosporaceae; genus Micromonospora; species Micromonospora sp. AMSO1212t. The sequence continues at coordinate 29,015 of NZ_WBKS01000068.1, read as the reverse complement.
GCAGCGCCACACCGCGCAGGCTGAAGAACTCGCACTCCAGCGGGATGAGCACGCCGTGCGCGACGGTGAGCGCGTTGATCGCCAGCAGGCCCAGCGAGGGCTGGCAGTCGATCAGGATGAAGTCGTACTCCTTGCGGATGGTGCGCAGCACCCGCGCCAGGGCCATCTCCCGGGCGACCTCGTTGACCAGCTGGATCTCGGCGGCGGAGAGGTCGATGTTCGCGGGCAGCAGATGCAGCCCGGCCACGTCGGTCTTGATCAGGACGTCCTCGGCCGTGACGTCGTCCTGCATCAGCAGGTTGTAGACCGACAGGTCCAGGTTGTGCGGGTTGACACCCAGCCCGACGGAGAGGGCGCCCTGCGGGTCGAAGTCGACGAGCAGCACCTTTCGGCCGTACTCGGCCAGGGCCGCGCCCAGGTTGATGGTCGTCGTGGTCTTGCCGACGCCGCCCTTCTGGTTGGCCATCGCGATGATCCGCGCCGGGCCGTGCCGGTCGGTCGGCATGGGTTCGGGGATCGGCTTGCGCATGGTGTACGCGGCCGGGTCGGCGGGGCCGAGATCGGCGCCCAGCGTCGCCTGCTGCTCACGGAGCTCCGACGTCCAGGTCTCGGCACGGTCACCGTTTCCTGCCATGTCCTCGTTGCCCCCTCCCGACGACCACCCGGCGTCGGAGCCGTCCGACGTCCCTCGCGGCGCCGCTGCGCACCTCCGGTCCGTCGCACCTGGAGGCCCGCGCCGATGCCGACTGTACGCCACCGGCCAGCAGCGCGTTCGGTAGCGGGTCGGCGTGTCGGCCGCCCGTCAGCCGGGTCTCACGACGTCGGCGCTCAGCGAGCCCGGGGATGGGCTGTCGCGTACACCTCGCGCAGCCGCTCCACCGTCACCAGCGTGTAGACCTGGGTGGTGGTCACCGAGGCGTGGCCGAGCAGTTCCTGCACCACGCGCACGTCCGCGCCGCCGTCGAGCAGGTGGGTGGCGTACGAGTGGCGCAGCGTGTGCGGCGAGACCGCGTCGGGTCCGTCGACCGGCAGGCCGGCGCGGGCGGCGGCGGTGCGCAGCACGGCCCAGGCGCCCTGCCGGGTGAGCGGGCCGCCGCGGGCGTTGACGAACACCGCGTGGGTGCCGCGCCCGGCGGCGAGCAGCGCCGGACGGCCCCGCACCAGCCAGGCGCGCAACGCGTCGGAGGCGTACCCGCCGACCGGGACCAGCCGGGTCCGGCCGCCCTTGCCGCGCAGCAGCACGGTTCCGCCGTCCAGGTCGAGGTCGTCGACCGCCGCGCCGACCGCCTCGGAGATGCGCGCGCCGGTGCCGTACAGGAATTCCAGCAGCGCCCGGTCGCGCAGCGCGCGGGCGGCGGCGTCGCCGGTGGCGCCGGGCAGGCCGGCGGCCTCCAGCAGCCGCAGGACCGCGTCGACGGGCAGCGCCCGGGGCAGCCGGCGCGGCGGCGCGGGCGGGCGGACGTCGCGGCTGGGGTCGGCGCCGGCGAGTCCCTCGCGCAGCGCGAAGCGGTGCAGGCCGCGTACCGCGCTGGCCGCGCGGGCGGCGGAGGAGACGGCGAGCGGCGGGTGGTCGTCGTCGCCCTCGCGCAGCCGGGCCAGGTGGGCCTCGACCTGCGCGGGCCCGGCGGCGGCCAGGTCGTCCACCCCGGCCGCGGCCAGCGTGGCGAGGTAGCGGTCCAGGTCCCGGCGGTACGAGGCGAGCGTGTTCGCGGACAGCCCGCGTTCGACGGTGAGGTGGTCCAGGTAGGTCCGGACCGCACGGCGCAGGGCCGGCGCGGGTTCCGCGCCGGCCCTGCGCCGTGCGGTCTCGGTCAGTTCAGCACCTCGTCCAGCGGCAGCACGTCCATGCCGTGCGCCTCGGCGACCGGGCCGTAGACGACCTTGCCGGCGTGGGTGTTCAGGCCCAGGGCCAGCGCCGGGTCGTTGCGCAGCGCCTGCTGCCAGCCCTGGTTGGCCAGTTCGAGGGCGTACGGCAGGGTGACGTTCGTGAGCGCGTAGGTGCTGGTGTTCGGCACCGCGCCGGGCATGTTCGCCACGCAGTAGAAGATCGAGTCGTGGACCTTGTAGACCGGGTCGGCGTGCGTGGTCGGGCGCGAGTCCTCGAAGCAGCCACCCTGGTCGATGGCGATGTCGACGAGCACGCTGCCCGGCTTCATCCGGGAGACCAGCTCGTTGGAGATGAGCTTCGGGGCCTTCGCGCCGGGTACCAGCACCGCGCCGATGACCAGGTCCGCGTCGAGCACGGCCCGCTCGATCTCGTACGCGTTGGAGGCGACGGTCTGCAGGTGGCCCCGGTAGATGGCGTCGGCGGAGCGCAGCCGGGCCACGTTCTTGTCCAGCAGCAGCACCTCGGACTGCAGGCCCAGCGCGATGGCGGCGGCGTTCAGGCCGGACACGCCCGCGCCGATGACCACGGTCTTGGCCGCGTACACGCCGGACACGCCGCCGGGCAGCACGCCCCGCCCGCCGCCGGTGCGCATCATGTAGAAGGCGCCCACCTGCGGGGCGAGCCGGCCGGCCACCTCGGACATCGGGGCGAGCAGCGGCAGCGACCGGTCGGGCAGCTCGACCGTCTCGTACGCGATGCCGGTGACCTTCCGGTCGACCAGCGCGTCGGTGCACTCGCGGGACGCGGCCAGGTGCAGGTAGGTGAAGAGCACCTGCCCCTCGCGCATCCGGTGGTACTCCTCGGCGATCGGCTCCTTGACCTTGAGCACCAGCTCGGCGGTGTCCCACACCTCGTCGGCGGTGGCCAGGATCTTCGCGCCCGCGGCGGCGAACTCGTCGTCGGTGATGCTGGAACCGACTCCGGCGCCTGCCTCCACGAAGACCTCGTGGCCGTGGCGGGTGAACTCGTTGACGCCGGCGGGCGTGATCGCCACCCGGTACTCGTGGTTCTTGACCTCGCGGGGGATTCCGACCTTCACGATGCAGACACCTTCCTCCGGGGCGGCTCACCCCCGACTGCGTGGCCGCGCCGGCTCCGTTGCCGGCGCGGTCCTCCTGTCCCGCCGGCGGCAGTCTAGGCCCGTGGGAAGCCCACGGACGGCGACACTGTGACATCCGGTGCCCGCTGGTCCTGACGGTGTGTCAGGCATGCCTCGGACTGCCCGGTGGAGACGCCATCCGCCGACAGGACAAACTTCGATGACATCTTCCCACCGGCTGGGTGGCGAGGCCGACAGGATGTGAACCGATCACTATTGTGTCCGCTCATGACCACTCCTTATCAGCAGTACCCGCAGGGCGTCTCGGACAAGAGCAAGGTCGTCGCGGGTGTACTCCAGATCCTGCTCGGCGGCTTCGGCATCGGCCGGTTCTACATGGGCGACACCAAGACCGGTGTCATCCAGCTCATCGTCACGCTCGTGACGTGCGGCTTCGGCGCGATCTGGGGCCTCGTCGACGGCATCCTGATCCTCGTCAACGGCGGTGTCGACGGGCAGGGACGCCCGCTGCGCGACTGACTTGCGGCGCATTGGAGGGGCCGCCCGGCGCACTGCGCCGGGCGGCCCCTCGTCGTACACGGATCAGCGCGGTAGCGGCGCCTCCGGGCGGCGCAGCTCGGTGAAGCCGGTGTCGCGGGCGCGGGCGGCGGCGAGCAGCCCGGCCACGCAGGACGCGTTGGTGATCTCGCCGGCCAGCACCATCCGCACCGCCTCGTCCAGGTCCACGCGGACCACCTGGAGGTCGGCCTCCTCGTCGTGCCGGTCGTGGCGCTGGCCGGCCGGCACGTCGGCCAGGTCGCGGGCCAGGAAGACCCGCACCACCTCGTCGGCGAACCCGGGCGAGCTGTGCAGGTCGACGAGCACGTCGACGCGGCCGGCGGTCAGGTCCGCCTCCTCGGCCAGTTCTCGCAGCGCGGCGGCGGCCAGGTCCTCGCCGCCGACGTCCATCAGCCCGGCGGGCAGCTCCCACAGGTGCCGGCCGACCGGGTGCCGGTACTGGCGGATCAGCACCACCTGACCGGCGTCGTCGAGCGCCACCACCGCGACCGCGCCGACGTGACGCACGTAGTCGCGGGTCGCGCTGCCACCGCCGGGCATGGTGACGTCGTCGCTGACCACGGAGAAGATCCGGCCGGACCAGATCTCCCGGCGGCCGGTCACCTCGTACCGGTGCTCGACGCCGCTCACGCCGCCTCCCCGCACGCTCGCGCGGACCGGCCGCTCACTTCGCGGACGCCTTCGCGCCACCGCCGCGGCCGGCCTTCTTCGACGCGCCGTCCAGGTCCACCGGCAGCTGGTCGGCCTGCGAGTACGCCACGGCGGCGCCGACGAACGCGGCGAACAGCGGGTGCGGGCGGGTGGGCCGGCTCTTGAGCTCCGGGTGCGCCTGGGTGGCCACGAAGAAGGGGTGCAGGTTGCGGTCCAGCTCGACGAACTCGACCAGCCGCCCGTCCGGCGAGGTGCCGGAGATGGTCAGGCCGGCCTTGGTGAGCTGGTCGCGGTAGGCGTTGTTCACCTCGTACCGGTGCCGGTGCCGCTCGCTGACCTCGGTGCTGCCGTACGCCTCGGCGACGATGGAGCCCTCGGCCAGCTTCGCCGGGTACGCACCGAGCCGCATGGTGCCGCCCAGGTCGCCGCGGCCGGCGACGATGTCCTCCTGGTCGGCCATGGTGGCGATGACCGGGTGCACCGCCTCCTCGTCGAATTCGAGGGAGTTCGCCCCGTCGAGGTCGGCCAGGTGACGGGCCACCTCGATGGTCATGCACTGCAGGCCGAGGCAGAGGCCCAGCAGCGGGATGCCGTTCTCCCGCGCGTACCGGGCGGTGCCGACCTTCCCCTCGATGCCGCGTACGCCGAAGCCGCCGGGGATCACGATGCCGTCGACGCCGGACAGCGCGGCGGCGGCGCCGGCCGGGGTCACGCAGTCGTCGCTGGGCACCCACTTGAGCTGCACCCGGGCGCGGTGGCCGAACCCGGCCGCCCGGATCGCCTCGCTCACCGACAGGTACGCGTCGGGCAGGTCGACGTACTTGCCGACGAGCGCGACGGTGATCGTGTGCCGGGGCTGGTGCACCCGCTCCAGCAGGTCGTCCCAGCGGGTCCAGTCCACGTCGCGGAACGACAGGCCGAGCCGGCGCACCACGTACGCGTCGAGGCCCTCCCGGTGCAGCACCTTCGGGATGTCGTAGATGCTCGGCGCGTCCGGCGCGGCGGTGACCGCCTCGCGGTCGACGTCGCAGTACAGCGACAGCTTCTCCTTGACCTTCTCCGGGATCTCCCGGTCGCAGCGCAGCACCAGCGCGTCGGGCTGGATGCCGATGCTGCGCAGCTGCGCCACCGAGTGCTGGGTCGGCTTGGTCTTCAGCTCGCCCGACGGCGCCAGGTAAGGCACCAGCGACACGTGCAGGTAGAAGCAGTTGTCCCGGCCCAGGTCGTGGCGGATCTGCCGGATCGACTCCAGGAACGGCAGCGACTCGATGTCGCCGACCGTGCCGCCGACCTCGGTGATCACCACGTCGGGCACCTGGCCGTCGGCGTCCGGGTCGGCCATGCCGCGGATCCGGGCCTTGATCTCGTTGGTGATGTGCGGAATGACCTGCACCGTGTCGCCGAGGTACTCCCCGCGCCGCTCCTTGGCGATCACCGCCGAGTAGATCTGGCCGGTGGTGACGTTCGCCTTGCCGGAGAGGTCCCGGTCGAGGAACCGTTCGTAGTGGCCGACGTCGAGGTCGGTCTCGGCGCCGTCCTCGGTGACGAAGACCTCGCCGTGCTGGAACGGGTTCATCGTGCCGGGGTCGACGTTCAGGTACGGGTCGAGCTTCTGCATCACCACGCGCAGTCCGCGCGCGGTCAGCAGACTGCCGAGGCTGGAGGCGGTGAGGCCCTTACCCAGCGAGGAGGCGACGCCCCCGGTGACGAAAATGTGCCTGGTCGTCCGTGCTGTAGGGGCCAACGCCTGCTCCCGTGTCGTCCGTAGCGGTCGTGCGAACCGCCGTGCCGATCAGCAGAGTGATCACGCGATCCACGGGATTCCACGGTAACACCATCCGGACCGTGAGCCGGCGTCGCACCCGCTGTCGGCGCACGTGAGGCCGTATCCGGCCGGTGCGCCGCCCTCGGAACGGCCGCTCAGGGGTCAACCGGCGGGGATCTCGCCGGCGGCCGGAGCCGGCTGGGCGGGCACCCGGGGAGCGCGCCGCTCCCCCGCCGACTGCGGCCGCTCCGGGTCGCGTTGGCCGCCCTCGGAGGTCTCGGCGTCGTCCGAGGTCTCGGCGCCCTCCGCGGTCTCGGCGCCGTCCGAGGTCGCCGCGCCGTCCGAGGTCGCCGGATCGTCGACGGGAGCTGCGCCGTGGGCGGGCGGCGGGGCGTCGGCGTCCGGCGAGGTCGCGCCGTCGTCGCGGCCCGGAGCGCCACCGGCCGCGCCACCACCGGCCGGGCCGCCGTCCGGCGGGGTCGCGCCGACCTGACCGCCGGGACGGCCGCTGTCGGGCACCGTGCGGTCGGTGGAGTGGTCGAGCACCCGCAGCGCCGCCAGGGCCGCCATCGGCACCACGAGGGCCGCCGCCGCGCCGGCCACGTCCAGCGCCGACCCGCCGAGGACGCCGCCCAGCCCGACGGCCACGCCGGTGCCGGCCATCGCCGCCCGGATCGCCGGGTAGATGCCGAACAGCCGCATCAGCCCACCCCAGGGCTGGAGCAACGCGAGCCAGACCAGCGCGGCCCCGGCGAGGGCCAGCACGGTCAGCGGGCTGTTCACCAGCGTCTGGATGTTGGAGCTGCTGGACCGGTGCACGGTGAGCCCGCCGGTGCCGTCGCCGACAGCGGCCAGGAACCGGCCCAGGCTGCCGCGCTCGTCCGCCGGACGGCCGAGGTCGACCAGGGCGAAGCCGACGGTGACCGCCAGCGCGGCCATGGTCGCCCAGGCCAGCCGGCTCACTGTCAGCCAGCCTCCGCTACAGATCGCGGCCGCCACGCTGACCCCGGCGGTGAGCGCGATCGCGCCGATCGAGTCGGCGCCCAGGTACGGGCTGCCCACTATCACCACTGCGAGCCCGCCGACGGTCACCATCACCATCGGCCGCCAGCCCCGGCGGAACCGCTGGGCGAGCCAGCCGCCGCACAGCAGCGCCCCGGCGACGAAGACGCCCAGCCCGACGGTGCCGAGCCCGGCGTACCGGCCGCCCTCCAGCGCCGAGTAGCCGACCACGCCGTTGAGCTGCAACCGTGAGCCGGTGAGCACGTCCACGCCGACGACGAGCGTGGCCAGCCCGGCGACCGCCCCGAGCGGACCGAGCGTGCGCTCGTGCCCGGGACTGAACCGGACCACGGCGGTGCCGCCGACGATGAGCAGCGCGGTCACCGAGGCGTACCAGAGGCCGGCGTGGTCCCCGCGCCACCAGGGCACGGCGTCGGCGAGCAGCGCCGCGGGCACGGCCAGCGCGGCGGCGATCAGCAGCAGCTCCACCACCGCGACGATCCGCCGGGACACCGGTTCCGGTCCGTGTGGTCCGGCGAGCCGGCGGGCGCGGCGCAGCAGCGGCAGCACCGCCACCGCGAGGGCGATCTGGGCGACGGCGAGCAGCGTGAAGAACCAGCCGGCGACGCGGCGCTGGGCGGCTGCCTCCCGGTCCGCGTCGGCCGGCGCCTCGATCGCCGCCCGAAGGTCGTCCGGCCGGTCGTCGACTGTCACCGCGGGCCGGCCGAGGAACGCCCGTTCCGGCATCGGCTTGTCGAGCACGGCGAGCACGGTCGGGGCCAGGTCGATCAGTTGCAGGTAGCCGGACCGGGCGGTGCTGGGCGAGGTCAGCGAGCCGCCCTCCCAGCCGGGGCCGTCGGCGATGGCGACGTGCAGCCGCGCCGGGGAGTCGGTGTCGGACACGCCGGCGACGAGAACCAGCGAGCGCGGCGGCCGGGCGGCGAGCACCCGGGCCAGCCGGGCGTCGGCCTGCCGCGCCTGGGCGGCCCGAATGGCCGGGTCGTCGTCGTCGACGGTGCCGACGTCGACGATGCTCAGCACGCAGGAGCCGAGCAGTTCCGCCGGGTTCTCGGGGAGCGACGGGGCGTACCTGTCGACCCGGCCGAACGGGCGGGCGGCGGCCACGGCGGCACCCGGCCCGACCGCCACCGAGCAGCGCACCGACTCGGCCAGCGCACCGGGCGTCGCGCCCCAGGACAGCTGCTCCTGGTTGTGCACCACCGCGCTGGCCTGGTCGGGCAGGTTCGCGCCGATACCGTCGGGCCGCTCGATCGTCACACCGGTGGCCGGGCAGCCACCGCCCGGCCGGGCGCCGGGCCAGGCGGCGAAGTTCCCCGCGCCGAGCGTGAGCCAGCCGTCGACCGGGCAGGTGGGGCGGTGTGCGGAGCGTACCGAGAGCGACCCGATCGCGCCCTGCTCGGCCATCCGCCACAGCGTCGGCGTGTTCTCCGGGTCGACGTCGTCCCATCGCAGGCCCGCCGCGCCGACGAGCACCACGAAGTCGGCGCCGGGCCGGGTCGCACCGTCGTCCGGGCGGGCGGAGAGCGCGGTGATGCCCAGCGCCACCACGACCAGGGTCAGCAGAACCGGGGTCAGTCTGCGCAGCATCAGCGGTTCCCGGTCGAGAGCTGGGGTGTCAGCTCGGCATAGAGGCCGGCGAGCGCGGCCACGGTGTCCGCCTCGGTGGGCCAGGTCGCGGCCCGCGCCAGGCCGCGACGGCCCAGGTCGGCCCGGCGTCCGAGGTCGTCGAGCAGGTCGCGCACGGCCGCGTCGACGGCGTCCACGTCGCCGGGCGGCACCAGCACCGCCGCGTCGCCGACGAGTTCCGGCAGCCCGCCGACGGCGGTCGCGACGAGCGGTACGCCGGCCCGCAGCGCCTCCTGCGCGAACAACTGACGGGCCTCCCAGTCGCTCGTCACGACCGCGAGGTCGGCGGCGCCCAGCAGGTCCGCCACGTCGCTGCGGTGCCCGAGCAGCGTCACCGGCGCGCGGGCGGCCGAGATCCGGGCGGCCAGCGGCAGGTACGCCGGACCACTGCCCGCGATCACCACGAGCGGCACGGGAGTACGGGTCCGCCAGTGGGCGGCGGCGTCGATCAGCACGTCGTACCGCTTCTGCGGGTGCAGCCGCCCCACCGAGAGGACCAGCGGCCGGTCGGCGGCGACGCCGAACTCGGCGCGTACCGCCGTGCGGCGACGGCCGGGCGCGGGCAGCGCCGGCGCGGCGACCGGGGCCAGGCGGGCGTCGGCGGCGCCGAGCGCGGCGGCGCGGTCGACCAGGTCGGCGGAGGCGCCCAGGGCGACCCGCACGGACCGGGCGACGACCCGCTCGACCAGCCGGGACACCGCACCGCGCAGGCCACCGGCGAGGACCGCGTTGTGCCAGGTGACGATCAGCGGCGCGGCGGGCCTGGCCAGCGCGGCGACCAGGCCGGCGCGCAGCCCGTGCGCGTGCACCACGTCGACGGGCGTGTCCGCGAGCGCCCGGCGCAGCGCGGTGACCGCGCGCGCGTCGCCCGGCGTGGGGCTGGCCGGGATCTCCACCGGCGTGAACCGGGCCCCGGCGCCGGTGAAGTCGAACTGCTCCTCGGTGGCGGCCGGGCCGCAGACCAGCACGGACGCGCCGGCCTCGGTCAGTCCTCGGGTGATCGAGCGGACGTGCTGCCCCACCCCGCCCGTGCTCGAGGCGAGCACCAGGGCCACCGACCCGGGCCAGCGCGGTGCCGGCGAGGCGTCCGTCATGAGGAAACGGTCTCCCTTCCGTCACCCCGCTCGCCGGGGTGCTGCTGCGCCGGCGGGCCGTCGTCCCCGCCGGCCGGGCGTCGCCGGCTCAGCCGGCGGGTCACGGTCGCGAGCAGCGGCCGCAGGTCGCGGGCGTCGGTCAGCCAGGCGACGGCGAGGAACAGGACACCGACCACGACCCCGGACAGCATGCCCTGCGCGAGGGCCCACGGTGTCGTCGGGGTGCCGTCACCGAGCCCGGCGAGTCCCGCCGCTACGGCCACCCCGCCGGCTCCGGCGACGACGGCGGCGAGCAGCCCGGCGGCGCCGGCCCGGCCGGCACCGGCCAGCGCCGCGCCGCCCGCGGCCCGCCGGACCGCGGCGATCAGCAGCGCGCCGAGCAGCAGCATGCCGGCCGACGACGCCAGCGTCACCGCGAGCACCCGGTCGGCCAGCGGCGCCACCTGGGCGGACAGGACGGCCAGCACGGGCACGCTGAGCCAGCCGAACGCGGTGGCGACGGTGGCCGCGCGGGTCTCGCCCCGGGCGTACAACGCGCGGGTGAGGACCGCGAACAGGCCGTAGCCGACCAGGCCGGGCGCGAAACCGGCGATCCCGGCCGCCGCGGTGCGCGCGTCGATCGGGTCGGAGAAGAAGAAGTGCCCGACCGGGATCGCGGTGCCGACGAGCGCGGCGGCGCCGAGCAGGCTCAGCAGCACGACCCCGCGTACCGCCGGGGCCAGGGTCTCCCGGTAGGCGCGTTCGTCGCCGGTGGCCCGGGCCGCCACGAGCGTCGGGTACGCGGCCACGGCGAGCGGCACCGCCAGCACCGCCCAGGGCAGGAAGTAGACGGTCTGGGCGAGGTTGTAGACACTGACGTCGGCGGTGCGGCCGTAGGTGACCTGGTTGAGCGCGACCACCAGGGCGATCTGCTGGGCGGCCACTGTCACCGCCCCGGCGACCACCAGGCCGCCCACCCGGGCACGGGCGTCCGCCGGGAAGCGATAGCCCGGACGGATCCGCAGCCGCAGCCGGCGCACCGGGATCAGCAGTGACAGCGAGAGCACCACCACGCCGAGCGTGGTGCCGGCGGAGAGCAGCAGTTCGCCGCCGCGCCCGGCCTCGCCGATGGTGGACAGCCGCCCTTCGGCGGCGGTGAAGCCGAGATACACGCCGATGACCGTGACGCTCGACAGCAGCGGCGCGATCACCGGCCACGCGAAGCGGCGGTGCGCCTGGAGCACGCCGGTCAGCACGATCCCCACGCCGTACAGCGGCAACTGCGGGGCGAAGACCCGCAGCATCCGCGCACCGGACGCCTGCTGGGCCTCGCTGAGACCGTTTCCGATCAGGCCCGGCAGCGGGTCGGCGAACAGTGCCAGCAGCACCGCCAGCGGAACCAGCAGGCTCAGCGTCCAGGTCAGCAGCGCGCCGGTGGTGGCGGCCACCGCGCGCCGGTCACCCGCCTCGACGGCACCGGCCAGCAGCGGTACGACGAGACTGGCGAGCGCCCCACCGGCGACGATCTCGAAGATGAAGTTCGGGACGTAGTTGGCCACCAGGTAGGCGCCGCCGAGATCGGTGGGGCCCAGCATCCAGGTGAACACCGCTGTCCGGCCGAAGCCGGCGAGCCGGCTGAGTACGGTGAGGACGGCGATGAGGGCAGCTGCCCCGGCGACCCGGCCGGCGGCGGCGAGCGGAGCAGGTTTCGTCACGTCAGTCCGGGAGCCGGCCCAGCTCGTCGAGGTGCCGCAGTCCCGGCGTCCGCGCTATCACCTGGGTGAAGCTGACCTTCTCGCTGGCGGCGGTGAGCGCGGCGAGCACGGCCAGCACGCCGGCCCGGCCGAACGGCCCGGTACGCGCGGCGAGACTCACGCCGAGCAGCGCGCCGAGCGCGTTGGCGCCGCTGTCGCCCACCATCACCCGCTCGCCGAGGTCGTCACCGACCAGCGCGGCCGACGCGCCGACCGCGCCCGCCGCGACGCCGCCGTACGGGCCGGTGGTCAGCGGCACGCCGAGCAGCATGCCGGACTTCAACGCCCGGCCGGGCCGCAGGTCGAGCAGGTTGACCAGGTTGGCGGTGCCGGCCACCACGCCGGCGCCGAGCAGCACGTCGAGTCCCCGGCCGAACGCTCCGGCGCGCTGGCGGCGCGGGTGCGCGGCGACCCGCCGGTCGGCGGCGAGCAGCGCGGCGGCGCCCAGTCCGGCCACGCCGACCCCGGCGACCTTGACCATCCCGGCGGTGACCTGCCCCTCGCGCAGCGCGGCGAGGTGCCCGGCGAACCCCTTGGCGGCCTTCTGTTCGGGGCGCGCGCCGACCACGTCGTCGTAGAGGCCGACAGCGCCCGCGCCGAGCCCGGCGACCAGCGCGGCGGCGCCGGCCGGGGCGCTACCGGCACCCAGCGCGGCCCCGGTGGCCGCGCCGACGGCCAGGGCCGGACCGGCGGCCAGGGTCACCGTTCGGCCCCGGTAGTTGGTGCGCTCCAGCGCCGGCCCGCCCGGCGACGTGCGCGTCTGGCGCAGCGTGTAGCGGGCGGCCAGCACCCCCGCGCCCACGGCGAGCAGCCGACCCAGTCTCACGGGACCTCCTCGATCCGGACTTCGAACGCGACGCGGCACGGACCGGGCGGCCCGCAGCGGTCACCGGGGCAGTGTAGGCACTCGGGAGGTGGCGTTGTCGCCCACGCCGTACTGGCCGGTCTTCTTCTCGGTGAGCTGCTGCGCCAGGGCGAGGCTGGTGCCCAGCTGGCCCTGCACGGTGTTGGCGTTGTCGACGGTGGAGATGGTCTGCGACAGCACCGGGTCGCCGCGGACCACGGAGACAAGGTTCCCGCCGGTCGAGCCCATGCCGGCGACCACCAGCACCCCGGCCCGGTCGAACTGCTCGGCGATCTTCACCACCGACTCGTCCTTCTTCGCCGAGTCCTTGTCCACGTACGGCTGGCCGGTGACCATCACCACCGCCTCCGCGGCGGTGGAGATCCGGTCCGCCGGGGTGAGGTATCCGGCGGTGGCGTACTGCTCCAGCACGGCGCGCCGGTCGGCGTCGCTGACCGGCGGGCTCCCGGCCGGGCGGTCCACCAGCACGTTGGCCAGCAACGCGCTGGAGGTCTCCACGCCGTGCCCGTTGCCGGGCAGGTTGCCGGTCGGGGCGCTGTTCGGCCGGGCCGCGGTGACCGCCAGCTCCAGCAGGTTGTTGTTGCTGTCCGGGTTGACGAACTTGTCCTGCACGTCGACGCGGCCGGTGACGTCGGCGCCGGCGGTCTGGAGCATCTTCACCACGCCCTCGGCCTGGTCGCGGCCGCTGGGCAGGGTGAGCACCAGCACCCGGCGGCCGGTCAGCTTGCCGGGCAGCACGAGCTGGGCCATCTCGGCGGCGAAGTCCTCCTCGGTCTCCAGCTGCTTCTGCATGCTGTTGACCGACTGGCGCATCAGCGAGTTGTCCTTGCGCAAACCGTTGACGGTCTCCCGGAGCGAGTCGGCGACCGGCCCGTTGAGGGCGGCTGTGCCGACCACCAGGCCGATCGCCAGTGCCAGGAACACCGCGGTCAGGGACACCACGTGGTAGCGAAAGTTGATCACGCTTGCAGCCTCTTGATCGTCGGGGAGCTAGAAGAGCTGGCCGAGCTGGAACACGAAATTGTCCCACCATTCGGAGACCACGCCCAAATACGCCTTCCCGACGGTGGAGACCGCCACCGCGGAGGCCATCGCGGCCACCGCCGCCAGGACCAGCAGCAGCAGCGACGACCCGGAGATGCTCTGCCGGTAGAGCCGGCTGACGCCCTTGGCGTCGACCAGCTTGCCACCCACCTTCAGCCGGGTCAGGAACGTCGACGCCATGCCGCCACGCCCCTTGTCGAGGAACTCCACCAGGGTGGCGTGCGTGCCGACCGCCACCAGCAGCGAGGCGCCCTTCTCGTCGGCCAGCAGCATGGCCAGGTCCTCGCTGGTGGCCGCCGCCGGGAAGGTGATCGCCGGTACGCCGAGCCCGTTGACCCGGGCCAGGCCCGGCGCCCGCCCGTCCGGATAGGCGTGCACGATCACCTCGGCGCCGCAGCGCAGCACGTCGTCGGTGACCGAGTCCATGTCGCCGATGATCATGTCCGGGGTGTAGCCCGCCTCGACCAGCGCGTCGGCACCGCCGTCGACGCCGATCAGCACCGGCTTGAACTCCCGGATGTACGGGCGCAGCACGTCCAGGTCGGCCTTGTAGTCGTAGCCGCGCACCACGATCAGGCAGTGCCGGCCCTGGATCTGGGTCTGGATCTCCGGTACGCCGACGCCGTCGAGCAGCAGGTCGCGTTCCTGCCGCAGGTAGTCCATCGTGTTGGCGGCGAATGCCTCCAACTGCACCGACAGGCCCTCCCGGGCGTCGGCCATCGACTTGGCCACGGTCTCGGCGTCCTGCAACGAGCCGTGCGCGACCGGCTCGTCGCCGACGAAGACGGTGTTGCCCTCGATGCGGATCCGGTCGCCCTCGCGGACCTGTTCGAAGACGCTCTCGCCGAGATCGTCCAGCAGTGGGATGCCGGCCGAGATCAGCACCTCCGGGCCGAGATTGGGATAGCGGCCGGAGACCGACGGCTTGGCGTTGAGCACCGCTGCCACACCCACCGCGACGAGCGAGTCGGCCGCCACCCGGTCCAGGTCGACGTGGTCGATGACCGCGATGTCGCCGGGTCGCAGTCGCCCGACCAGCCGTTTCGTCCGGCGGTCAAGGCGCGCGGTGCCGACGATGGAGCCCGGCTCCGGGTTCCGGCTCCGGCGCAGTGTGGGTAGACGCATCGTGACCATCCTGGCATGTGAGGCAGGTTTTGCTGTCGCGACATGCCTGAGCAGGGCCGCCTACCCAGGGAAGCACACCGGAACCCGCGCCGGTGTGCTTGCGCTCACAATCGGGGCATCACGGACGCCTTTCCTTGGCCGCCACGGCCAGGAGCTCCTCGGCATGGGCGATACCCAGATCCGAGTCCGGTAAACCGGCGAGCATCCGGGCCAGCTCCCGGGCGCGCTCGGTGTCCTCCACCACGCGCACCCCGCTCGTGGTGACCGCTCCCCCGGTGTCCTTGGCCACCACCAGGTGCCGGTCGGCGAACGCGGCGACCTGCGGCAGGTGTGTGACCACGAGCACCTGGTGGCTGCGGGCCAGCCGGGCCAGCCGACGGCCGATCTCCACCGCGGCCTGCCCGCCGACACCCGCGTCGACCTCGTCGAACACCAGCGTGGGCGGGCCGCCGGACCCGGCGAAGACCACCTCTATGGCCAGCATCACCCGGGACAGCTCGCCGCCGGAGGCGCCCTTCTGCAGCGGCAGCGCCGGGGCACCCGGGTGCGCCAGCAGCCGCAACTCCACCTCGTCGGCGCCGTCCGCGCCGACGCCGGTCTCGACGCCGTTGACCGGCAGGCTCGGCTCGGACCGGCCCGCCGGCCGCGGCAGCACCGCCACGTCGATGCGAGCGTGCGGCATGGCCAGCCCGGCCAGCTCGACAGTCACCTCCTCGGCGAAGCGGACCGCCGCCTCCCGCCGGGACGCCGAGACCCGGCCGGCGAGGTCGGCCACCTCACCGGCGAGCCGGGTCGCCTCGCGGTCCAGCTCGTCCAGCAGCTCGTCGGAGGTGTCCAGATCGGACAGCCGGGTCCGGGCCCGCTCGGCCCACGCCACCACGCCGTCGACGTCGTCGGCGTACTTGCGGGTCAGCCCGCGCAGCGCGGCCCGCCGCTCGTAGACGGTCTGGAGGCGGGCCGGATCGGCGTCCAGCGCGGCCAGGTAGCCGGACAGTTCCGCCGCCACGTCGGTGACGAGCGTGGCCGCCTCCTCCAGCCGGGCCGCCAGCTCGCCCAGCGCCGGGTCGGTGCCGGCCTGCGCCTCCAGCGTGCGCCGCGCGGTGCCCAGCAGCGCCGTCGCGTCCGGCGTCTCGTCGGTCGCCTCGACGCCGCCGGCCACACACTGCTGCGCCACCTGCGCGGCGGTGCGCAGCCCCTCGGCGTGCTCCAGCCGCTGCGCCTCGGCCTTCAGCTCGGCGTCCTCCCCCGGCTGCGGGTCGACCCGGGTGATCTCGTCCAGGCCCAGGCGCAGCAGGTCGGCCTCCTGGTTGCGCTCGCGGGCGTTGCGCCGCCGGTCGGCCAGGTCGTCGACGACGGTGCGCCACCGGGCGTACGTCTCGCGCAGCGCGTCGAGCAGCTTCTCGTGCTCGGGGCCGGCGAACCGGTCGAGCGAGGCGCGCTGCTCGGCCGGGCGCAGCAGCCGGAGCTGGTCGGACTGGCCGTGCACGGCCAGCGCCTGCTCACCGACCTCGCCGAGCGTGGACACCGGCATGGCACGCCCGCCCAGGTGCGCGCGGGAGCGGCCCTCGATGGTGACGGTGCGGCTGAGCAGCAGCGTGCCGTCCTCGTCGGGCTCGCCGCCGGCGTCGACGATGCGGGCGTGCACCGACTCGGCCACCCGTCCGCTCAGGCGCAGCCGGCCCTCCACCACGGCGCGGCCCGGCTGGGCGCGCACCCGGCCGGCGTCGGCGCGGCCGCCGAAGAGCAGGCCGAGGCCGGTCACCACCATGGTCTTGCCGGCGCCGGTCTCGCCGGTGATGACGTTCATCCCCGCGGCCAGCGGCAGCGTCGTGTCCTCGATGACGCCCAGTCCGGTGATGCGCAGCTCTTCCAGCACAGCACCCGACAGTAGCCCCGCCGTGTGACAGTTGACCAGCCGGCAGGGCGGGGCGCGGGCACCCGTACAGTTCAGCCCCGTGCTGGAGGAGATCGGCCTGACCCCGGACGAGGAGGAGCTCTACCGCTGCCTGGTCAGGGCGAACACGGCCCGGGTCGGTGAGCTCGCGCAACGGCTGGGGCGGCCCCACGCGGAGGTCGTCGCCCGGCTGGACGCCTTGCGGGACAAGGGTCTCGTGCTGCCGACCGGGCCGGACCCGGACGCTCCGCTGCGGCCGCTCGCGCCGGACGTGCCGCTCGGCGAGGCGCTGCTGCGCCGCCAGTCGGCGCTGGAGGAGGCCCGCGCCGCGGTCACCCAGCTCGCCGAGGACTACCGGGCCGGGATGCGCCGCCACGACGCCGCGCACCTGGTCGAGGTGGTCACCGGCGCGCGAGCGCTGCGCGAACGGCTGCGCGAGCTGCAGAACGGCGCGCGCGAGGAGGTGCTGTGGTTCTGCCGGGCGAACCCGCTGGCGATGCCCGGCCCGGAGAACGTCGAGGAGTTCGACGCGCTCGCCCGGGGCGTGCGCTACCGGGCCATCTACGAACGGGCGATGCTGCTGGAGCCGGGCGCCCTGGCCGACGTGGAGCGGGGCGTACGCGCCGGGGAGCAGGCCCGGGTGCTGGACCGGCTGCCGGTTCGACTGGCCGTGGTGGACGGACGTACCGCGGTCTGCCCGCTGGTGCCCGACCGCGACGGCGGCGAGCCGACAGCAGCGGTGATCGGCCGCAGCCAGCTGCTGGACGCGCTGCTCGCGCTCTTCGAGAGCCACTGGCTGATGGCGACGCCGCTCGGCACGCCGGCCGACCGGGCCGCCACCGGCTACCAGCCCGACGGCGACGAGGCGCGGCTGCTGTCGCTGTTCGTGGCCGGGGTGCCGGACAAGTCGATCGCGTCACAGCTCGGGGTGAGCCGCCGTACCGTGCAGCGGCGGCTGGCCGACCTGATGGCCGCCGCCGGTGTGGACACCCGGCCGGGGCTGGCGTTCCAGGCCGCCCGGCGGGGGTGGATCTGACCGGGGCCGGGGCGGGACGGCCCCAGGACCGCCCCGCCCCGGGGTCTCACCGCAGCCCGTACGCGTCGATCACGGTCTGCGTCACGGCGTTGCCGGCCCGGTCCCGCGCCGAGACGCGCAGCGACACCGTGCCGCGCCCGGCCGGCACCTCGACGGTGAGCCGCGTGCCGGAGCCGCGTACCGGAGCCGTGCGCCAGGTGCGTCCGCCGTCGAAGGACACCTCGGCGCGTGCCGTCGCGCCGGCCGGCGCGGGCAGGCCGGCCGGGTGGCGCAGCGTCAGCCCGACTGTGTGCTTCCGCTTGCCGGGCACCTCGCCGCGCAGGTCGGCCGGCACCCGGTAGTCCACCTGGAGCAGCGGCAACGGCCGGGTCGCGTCACCGGCCGGGCGGGCCGAGGTGAACTCCCACGCCGTCTCGGTACGGGTGGCCCACCGCCATTCCGCCGACGACCGTGCCGTGGTCACGTCGAGGCGGTAGCGGGCCGGACCGGCGGTGGCAGGCACCGGCGCCCAGCCGGCGGACAGGTCGGCGATCTGCCGCCCGTCCCGGCTGACCCGCCGGGTAACCGTGTCCTGTTCCTCCGACCGGTTGTCCACGCCGGCGTGGCCGTCGGCGTCGACGAACTCGGCCACCCGCAGGTCGAGCGTGTCAGCGGTCCGGCTCGGCGCGGCCGCTCCGGCCGGCACGGCGGGACGCACCAGCGGCGCGTGCCACGACTCGGTGGTCCGGTCGGTGGCCGCGTAGCGCCGCGGCCGGCCGGACAGGCCGCCGGTCAGCGTCCCCGTGCTGGAGAACATCAGCCGGTGCAGCACCCGGTGCTGCCACCACGAGTCACCGGAACTGACGTACTCTCGCCGGGTCGTCCCGGTGCGCACCATCCGCTGGTCGTCGTTCCAGGAGAACTCCTGCCAGGGCCGCCACCCGAACCGCTGCTCGGTGGCCCAGTGCAGGCCGCCGGTGTCGCCGTAACGCGCGGTCACCTCGGCCGTGTTGGCGGCGGTGACCCGGTGGGTGATCCGCTCCGGCACCCGGCCCCGTGACACCTGGAACACGTCGTAGAGGTACGGGCTGTCCACGGTGAGCGTCAGGTCGATACGGGCCCGGCCGGTACGCGCCGCCGCGAGCAGCCGCTGCCCGTCGTCGTACGCCACCGCGAGCGCCGGCGCCGGGAGCCGGTCCCCGGTCGGACGCCACACCGTCCACGCGCT
Source organism: Micromonospora sp. AMSO1212t (assembly GCF_008868145.1). Lineage (NCBI taxonomy): Bacteria > Bacillati > Actinomycetota > Actinomycetes > Micromonosporales > Micromonosporaceae > Micromonospora > Micromonospora sp. AMSO1212t. Next base: position 10,446 of record NZ_WBKS01000068.1, on the reverse strand, counting down.
CTGGTCAGCCGGCCGGACGATCAGCACCGCCTTCGCACCGGCCGCCGCCGCGGCGGCCACCTGCTCCTCCTCGGACCGGTCGGCGGACGCGGTGAGCAGCGCCGCCGCGCCCCGTACACCGGCCAGCTCGCCCGGCGTGCCGGTACCGGCGGCGACCAGGCGCAGCCGCTGCCGCCCGGCCGGGGCCGGCGACTGGCCCATCAGGTTGACGTCCAGGGCGCCGGACACGCCGCTGACGTCGATGTCGACCATCGGCGCGACGAGCTGCCAGCGCGAGGAGAACTCGAACTCGCCGCGGCGCACCTGCCGGGTCGGGGTGACGTTGAGCTGCTGCACGGTGCTGAACGCCATCACGCCGTGGTCGACCTGCCGGCCGTTGCCGAACACCCGGTGCTGGTAGAAGCTGAGGATCGCCCGCTGCTCGGAGGGTTTCGGCGTCTCGATCCGTACCGGTGTGCCGCGCCGCGGATCGAGCACCACCGTGAGGTCCCGGTCCACTGTCAGCTCCGGGTCGGTGACCAGGGTGAGCTGCTCGTCCAGCGGCGCGCCGTGCTCGATCAGCGCGTGCAGCAGGTACGGACCCTCCTCCACCTGGACCTGCCACTCGTCGCCGCCGCCGAGCCAGCCCAGCGCGTCCGACTCCGGGTGCTCGCCGAACAGCGTCACCACCGGCGCCGGTCCGGGCCGCCCGGCCAGGTCCAGCGCGCGCAGCGTCACCGTGTGCTGCGGGCCGCTGAGCGTCAACCCGACCGCCGTGCGCACCGTCACGCCGTCCGCACCGGTGGCCACCAGCCACCCGCCGTGCGGGCCCCGGTCCAGCCGGGCCGGGTCGGCGCGCAGCGGCACGTCCACGCCGGCACCGGCCGGCACCGTCACCGTGCCGGCGTCGAGCGTCAGGCCGTCGGTCTCGGCCGCACCGCTGTCCAGGTTGCGCAGCTCCAGCGCCAGACGCAGCGTCTGCGCGGCAGCGGTGCCGTTGACGTAGCGCACCGTCCGGGTCGCGGCCGGGCCGCCGGTGGTCAGCCGGCCGAAGTCGGCCGTGGCCGTGCCGTACACCCGCTGGCGCAGCGCGCGGGCCACGTCGACCCGCCCGGCGCCCTGCTCGAACACCGTCGCGCCGGCGCTCGGCCGGGTGGTGCTGACCAGCGCGTCCTTGAGCTGCCCGGCGGTCCACCCGGGATGCTCCTGAGCCAGTACGGCGGCGGCACCCGCCACGTGCGGCGTGGCCATCGAGGTGCCCGAGGCGCGGGTGTAGGCGTCGTCGACCGGCGTACCCATGGTGGTGCCGGCGGCACGGGCCGCGACGATGCCGACGCCCGGCGCGGTGATCTCCGGCTTCAGGCCGTTGTCGCCCAGCCGCGGCCCGCGGCTGGAGAAGTCGGCGAGCACGTCGTCACGGTCGACCGCGCCGACGGTGAGCGCGGCGGTGGCCGCGCCGGGCGAACCGACGCTGCGCGGCTCACCGTCGTTGCCGGCGGCGATCACGAACAGCGCGCCGGTTTCGGCGGTGAGGTCGTTGACGGCCTGGCTCATCGGGTCGGTGCCGTCGGTGGGCGCGCCGCCGAGGCTCATGCTGACCACCTTCGCGCCGGAGCGCGCGGCCCACTCCATGCCGGCGATGATGCCGGAGTCGTAGCCGGAGCCGGAGTCGTCGAGCACCTTTCCGACCAGCAGCCGCGCGCCCGGTGCGACGCCCTTGCGCAGCCCCGCCGAGGCCGCGCCGCTGCCGGCGACGGTGGCCGCCACGTGGGTGCCGTGGCCGTGGCCGTCCCGGGCGCTGCCGCCGCCGGTGAAGTCGCGCGCCTCGGCGATCCGGCCGGCCAGGTCGGGGTGGTCGGCGTCCGCGCCGGTGTCGAGCACCGCGACCCGCACCCCGGCGCCGTCGCGGCCGGCCGCCCAGGCGGCGGGCGCGCCGATCTGCGGGACGCTGTGCTCCAGCGCCACCCGGGCCCGCCCGTCGAGCCACACACGCTCCACACCGGCGCCGAGCCGGACGGCTCCGGCGCCCGCGGCGCGGGCCTGCGGCGCCTGTCGCAGCGACGTCCACAGCGCGCCCAGGTCGTCCTTGTCGACGCGCAGCGCGGCGCCGTTGATGCTGGACAGCGGACGGGACTCGGCGGCCACGGCGAGCGGGCGCACCCGCCCGGCGGCCGGCTCCCGGTAGCGCACGATCAGCGGCAGCGCCTTCAGGCCCGCGTCGCCGTAGCCCTGCTCGGCCAGTTCCTGCACGTCGAACAGGTCCGGGTCGAGCACGCCCGCGGACACGTACGGCACGACGTCGGCGGGAAGCACCCGCAGCCCGCCGTCGGCCTGCGTGGTCTGGAAGACGATCCGGTCACGGCCCGGCCCGGGGTGGACAGTGGCGGCGATCCGGCCCGGCGCGGCCTGGACCAGCTCGACCTGGTCGCCGGTGATCAGCGTGACGCGGGCGGGCGGCGCGCCCGGGGCGGATGTGCCCGAGGGCGGTACGGCGGGCCGGGCGGGCGGTACGGCGGACGCCGGTACGGCGAGCCCGACCACCAACGCCCCGGCCACGCCGGCGGCGAGCCAGCGGGGGAACCGGTGCATGTGACGCTCCTCTACTCCGAGGCCGGCCTCGTGAGACCGGCGATCGGAGTCTGCGACGGCGTCCGCCACCAGGTCACCGGGTACGGGCCGCCGCACCGGCGACATGTCGCCAGGTGGACACGAGCGCGACGGAGTGGAGGCCGGGACGCCGGAGACCGCGTCGCCCAGCTCGCGTGCCGCCGCTTCCTCCGGCGGCGGCCCTGCGACCTGTCGGCCCGGCCGGGGTCGACACCCGACCGGACGCGGCGTGCCGGTCCGCCCGCCGCGGCCGGCTCACGACGCTCCGGCGTCCCGACCGTCGCGGCCCCGACCACCCCCTGGCCGAGCCCGCGACAGGTGGGCCGCATCCGGGAAGCGGCGGGCCTCACCGCCGCGCCCGGACTCACCTCTTCGCGGCCCGTACGCCCACCGTAACGCGCGCGAGTGCCGGGACCGGTGGGCCGAACGGAGATTTCCGCTGAGCCGCTGGTCAGCGACGGTTGCCCCGCCAGCCCTGGACGGGAAGGTCGAACTTGGCCACCAGCCGGTCGGTGAACGGGCGGGCCCGCAGCCGGACGATGCGCACCGGCAGCGTGCCGCGGCGCACCGTGACCCGGGCGCCGGGCGGCAGGTCGTAGACGCGCCGCCCGTCGCAGCAGAGCACGGCCAGGGTGGTGAACGGGTCGACGGTGATGACGAACGTCGACGTGGGCGCGGTCACCAGCGGGCGGCTGAACAACGCGTGCGCGCTGATCGGCACCAGCAGCAGCGCCTCCACCTCGGGCCAGACCACCGGCCCGCCGCCGGAGAACGCGTACGCGGTCGAACCGGTGGGGGTCGCGCAGATCACGCCGTCGCAGCCGTACCGGGACAGCGGCCGGCCGTCCACGTCGACGAGCAGCTCCAGCATCTGGGCGCGTTCGCCCTTCTCGACGCTGATCTCGTTGAGCGCCCACGACTCGATGGTCGGCCCGCCCTCGAACTCTGCGGTGACGTCCAGGGTGAGCCGTTCGTCCACGGTGTAGTTGCGGTGGACCACGTCACGCACGGCGGTGTCCAGGTCGTCGATCTCCGCCTCGGCGAGGAAACCGACCTTGCCCAGGTTGATGCCGAGCAGCGGAACCTTGGTCGGGCGGGCCAGCTCGGCGGCGCGCAGGAAAGTGCCGTCCCCGCCGAGCGCGAACACGATCTCGGCGCCCTCGGCCGCCTCCGGGCCGGTCACCGGCACCACGCCCGGCAGGTCCAGGTCGTCGGCCTCCTCGGCCACGACACGCACCTCGAACCCGGCGGCGATCAGGTCGGCGGCCACCGCGCGGGCGTGCTCGGTGCTGCGTCGACGGCCGGTGTGCGTGACCAGCAGCGCGGTACGGCTCACCCGGACACCTCCTCGGTCGTGGCCGCCGTCGCGGCGGCGCCCTGCGGGCCGGCGGCCACCACCGCGCGGACCCGCTCCGGATCCGCGGCGGGCGCGTCCCCGCGCAACCATACGAAGAACTCGACGTTGCCGCTCGGCCCGGGCAGCGGGCTGGCCGCCACGCCGGCCAGGCCGAGGCCGAGCCCGGCGGCGGTCGCGGCCACGTCGAGCACCGCCTCCGCGCGCAGCGCCGGATCGCGGACCACGCCGCCGGCGCCGACGCGCTCCTTGCCGACCTCGAACTGCGGCTTGACCATCAGCGCCAGGTCACCGCCGGGCCCTGTGCACGCGGCCAGCGCGGGCAGCACCAGCCGAAGCGAGATGAACGACAGGTCGGCCACCGTCAGGTCGACCGGGCCGCCGATCGCCTCCGGCGTGAGGGTACGCACGTTCGTGCGCTCGAACACCCGGACCCGCTCGTCGGTACGCAGCGACCAGGCGAGCTGCCCGTAGCCGACGTCCACGGCGACCACCTCGGCGGCGCCGCCGCGCAGCAGCACGTCGGTGAAACCGCCTGTCGACGCGCCCGCGTCCAGGCAGCGCCGGCCGGTGACGGTCAGCCCGCCGGGGGCGAACGCGGCGAGCGCGCCGGCCAGCTTGTGGCCGCCCCGGGAGACGTACTCCTGGGCCGGATCCTCGCCGGTGACCAGCAGCGGATCGGCCGGGTCGACCATCGCCGCGGGCTTGCGCGCCCGCACTCCGCGCAGCTGGACGCGACCGGCCTCCACGAGCGCGGCGGCCTGCTCCCGGGAGCGGGCCAGCCCGCGCCGGACGAGTTCGGCGTCCAGCCGGGTACGACGAGCCATCAGGTGTCTCTCCGCCTCTGCTCAGGCCTGGTCGATGGTGGCGAGGGTCTCGCGCAGCGTCTCGTACGCCGCCTCGTACTGGGCGATCTGGTCGGCCGGGGCGAGTGCCTCGGCGTTGGCCATGCCGAGCACGGCGGCGTCCACCGCCGGGTGCCGCGCCTCGCCGACCTCCTCGACCGGAGCGGGGCGTACCCCCGGGGGTGGTCCCGGGCGTGGACCCGGCGGCGGGCCGGGCCGGTAGGGCGCGGTCACGAGTCGCCCGCCCGGCGGCCGGTGGCCTTCTTCGCCGGCGCGGCTCCCGGGGTACGGGCCACGGTGGCCGGCGGCTTCTTCGCGATCGCCTTCTTGGCCACCGTCTTCTTCGCCACCGCCTTCGACGGCGTCGTGGCCGGGGTCTTCGACGGCGTCGTGGCCGGGGTCTTCGACGGCGTCGTGGCCGGGGTCTTCGACGGCGTCGTGACCGGGGCGTCCGCCGGCGTTGTGGCCGGGACGGTCGCGGCACGGGACTTCTCGGCCGGCGACGGCTCGGCCCCGGACGACTCGGGCTGCGACGGCTCGGCGTGCGACCGCTCGTCCCGCGGCTGGGCCCTGGACGACTCAGCCCCCGACGACTCAGCCCTGGACGTCCCGGGCGGCGCCGTCGGCGTCCCGGCCGGGCCGGCCGTCGGCGCGGCCGGTGCGGCGGACGGCTCGGGCAGCGCGGCGCCCGGTTCGAGGGTGCCCCGCGCCTCGCGCAGCTGCCGCTCCAGGTCGTGCACGCGGCGGGTCAGCTCGGCGACCTCGTCGGCGGTGGCCAGACCGACCGCGCCCAGCGCCCGGTCCACCTCGAAGCGGACCAGCTTGGTCAGCGACTCCCGGTTCGCCAGGCCGGTCGCGACCAGTTCCTCGGCGAGCGTCTGAATCTGGGCGGCGGTCGCGCCGCCCTGGCCGACGACGCGCATGACCGCGTCCTGTGCCTTCTTCCGGGGCGCCTCCGTCAGGCCCATGGCCAGCTCGAGGTAGGCGCGCCACGCGTCCTGCATGCCTGAGTCCTTCCGCGGGGCGAGGTGTGCACCTGCCACGCTACCGGGCACCCCGGACGCCCCATTGCGGTACGGTGCCGGGAACGGCGTGGTTCGTGGTGAGGAGACGATGTGGCCAGCGTGGACGAGTGCCGGCAGGCGTTGCACGACCTGGCCGCTCGACTGGACCGCAACGCCGAGGCACAGGGACGCATCGATCTCGACCGCACCCTGGCCTGCCGGATCACCGATCTCGGCACCGCGTTCCACGGGCGGCTGGAGGGTGGCCGGCTGGTCGACCTCACCGACGGCGACGACCCGAAGGCCAAGATCGCGCTGAGCACCGGCAGCGACGACCTCGTCGCGCTGGTGAACGGCCGGCTCGACGTCATGTCGGCGGTGGCCTCCCGGCGGGTCTCGATCAAGGCGAACCCGTTCGACCTGATGAAGCTCCGCAAGCTGCTCTGAGCGGCCCGGCGCGCCTCAGTCGTCGAGACCGAAGCCGGCGAGCACTTCCTCCGCCGCCGGGGACTGCGCCCGCACGCGCGGCCCGGCCGCCGTCGACCAGGCCACCGCGCAGAGCGCGGCCAGCGCCTCCAGGGGCGCGCCGGCGCCGTCGAGCACGAGATCCGCGCCGGCCTCCGTCACCGACCAGCCGCCGGCCGTCGGCCGGCCCGGCACCGCCACCACCGCGGCCGGGTCGAACAGGCCCGCCAGGTCGAACGAGACGTACCCGGGACGGCGCTCCTCGGGCGCGGCCAGCAGCTCGGCGGCGTCGCTGACCCCGGTCAGCACCAGCAGGCTGTCCAGCCCGGCCCGGCGGGCGCCCTCGATGTCGGTGTCCAGCCGGTCGCCCACCACGAGCGTGCGCCCTGCTCCGGCCCGCCGCGCAGCGGTGGTGAACAACGCCGGCTCCGGTTTGCCCACCACCACGTCGGGGTCACGGCCCAGCGCGGTACGCAGCACCGCGACGAGCGAGCCGTTGCCCGGCAGCGGGCCGCGCGGGCTGGGCAGCGTGCGGTCGGTGTTCGTGGCGTACCAGGGCGCGCCCGCCCGTACCGCCAGGGACGCCTCGGCCAGGTCGGACCAGCCGACCTGCGGGCCGTAGCCCTGAGCCACCGCGGCGGGCTCCTCGTCGGCCGTGGACACCGGCCGCAGGCCCACCGCGCGCAGCTCGGCCCGCAGCGCCTCCGCGCCGACCACGAGCACGGCCGCGCCCTCGGGCAGCCGGTCCCGGAGCAGTTCGGCGGTGGCCGCCGCGGAGGTGAGCACCTCCGCCGGCTGCGCCGGAACGCCCATGCCGGTGAGCAGGTCGGCCACCTCGCTGGAGCGGCGGGAGGCGTTGTTCGTCGCGTACGCGACCGCCCGCCCCTCGGCGTGCAGCCGGCCGACCGCCTCGACCGCGCCGGGAATGGGCCGGTCGATCAGGTAGATGACGCCGTCCAGGTCGAAGACGACAAGCGAGTACGCCTCGACCAGCGCACCGCCCGCCCCGGCGCGGTCGGGTTCTCCCCGATCCGCGCCGGAGCTGGTGTCACCGGCGTACCCGGTCATCGGCGGTCCGCCGCCTCGCCCTCGCCGCCCGCGGCGTCGCCCGGCGCGGGCCGGTCGCCGTCGGCCTCGTCCGCCGGGGTGGCGGCGGCCGCTGCCTCGGCAGCCGCGGAGGTGCCGGTCGGGGCGGTGTCGATTGGCGCGGTGGTGGCCGGTTCCTCGGTCGCCGCGACGAAGGTCGGGGTGGTGGCGGTGCTGGTGGCGAGCGAGCCGGACTCGGTGTCGGTCAGCTCGTCGTCGGCCAGATCGCCTGCGTCACGGTCCCGGTAGCCGGCCCGTGCCGCGTCCCCGCCCGACGTGATGTCGTCGCCGCCGCTCAGCCGCGCGTCGTCCTCGCGGTCGTCGTCGTCGTCATCGTCGTCGTCGTCGTCATCGTCGTCATCGTCGTCGTCATCGTCGTCATCGTCGTCGTCGTCATCGTCGTCGTCATCGTCGTCGTCATCGTCGTCGAGGTCGTCGTCCTCCTCGTCTTCGCTGGCGGCCTCGGCCGACGACTCGGACGCGTCCGAGTCGTCCTCCGGCTCGTCGTCGCCCTCGATGACCACGCCGTCCAGCTCCAGCAGCCGCTCGGCGGCGTCGGTCTCCCCCTCGGAGTCGACGTCGGCAGCCCGGGAGAACCACTCCCGCGCCTCCTCGCGCCGGTCCACGGCCAACAGGGCGTCCGCGTACGCGTAGCGCAGTCGCGCCGCCCACGGCTCGGTCGAGTCGCCGGTCAGCTCGCGTACCTGGAGCATCGCCACCGCGGCGTCCTTCTGACCGAGATCGCCGCGCGCCCCGGCGGCCACGATCAGCAGCTCGATCGCGACGGCCTGGTCGAGCTTGTCCCGGTCCGCGCCGCGGAACAGGTCGATGGCCCGCTCCGGCCGGCCCAGCGCCCGCTCGCAGTCGGCCAGCACGGCCAGGTGGCTCTGCAGGCCGCTCATCCGGTGGTACGTCCGCAGCTCCGCGATGGCAGTCTGCCACTCGCCCGCGTGGTACGCGGCCAGCCCGACGGCCTCACGCACGGCGGCGATCCGCGAGGCGAGCCGGCGGGCCGCCATGGCGTGCGCCAGCGCCAGCGCCGGGTCCTCGTCGATCACCAGACCGGTCGCGACCAGATGCCGGGCGACCGTCTCCGCCACCGGCTTGGCGAGGGAGAGCAGCTCGGCCCGGACGGCCGAGTCGAGGTCGCTCGCGACGACGTCGTCCGGCAGCTCCGGCGCCTCACCGGTACGCCCCTCGCCACGCTCGTCCCGGCGCTCCCGCTGCGGGCCGTAGTTGCCGGTCCGGCGGTCGTCACCACCCGGCCGGTCGCCGTAGCCACGGCGCTCGCCGTCCCGCTCGCCCCGGTAGCCGCCCGGCCGCCGGTCGTCGCGACGCTCGTCGCGCTGGAAGCCACGGTCGCGGTCACCGCCGCGGAACCCGCCCTCACGGCGCTCGCCACCGCGGAAGCCACCCTCACGGTCGCCGCCCCGGAAACCGCCCTCACGGCGATCACCGCCGGCGTAACCCTCCCGGCGGTTGTCGCCGCCCTGGTAACCGCCTTCGCGACGGTCGCCGCCACGGAACCCGCCGCCCTCACGGGCGCCGCCCTCGCGACGGTCCCCTCCGCGGAAGCCGCCTTCGCGGTCGCCGCCACGGAAACCACCCTCACGACGGTCGCCGCCACGGAAGCCACCCTCACGGGCGCCACCTTCGCGACGGTCGCCACCGCGGAAACCACCCTCACGGGCGCCGCCCTCGCGACGGTCCCCACCGCGGAAACCGCCTTCGCGGTCGCCGCCACGGAAACCACCCTCACGACGGTCGCCGCCGCGGAAGCCACCCTCACGGGCGCCGCCCTCACGACGGTCGCCACCGCGGAAACCACCCTCACGGGCACCGCCCTCGCGACGGTCCCCACCGCGGAAACCGCCTTCGCGGTCGCCACCACGGAAACCACCCTCACGACGGTCACCGCCGCGGAAGCCACCCTCACGGGCGCCGCCCTCACGACGGTCACCGCCGCGGAAGCCACCCTCACGGGCGCCACCCTCACGACGGTCGCCACCGCGGAAGCCACCCTCACGGGCACCGCCCTCACGACGGTCCCCACCGCGGAAACCGCCTTCGCGGTCGCCACCACGGAAACCACCCTCACGACGGTCACCGCCGCGGAAGCCACCCTCACGGGCGCCGCCCTCACGACGGTCTCCACTGCGGAAGCCACCCTCACGGGCACCACCCTCACGACGGTCACCGCCACGGAAGCCACCCTCACGGGCGCCGCCCTCACGACGGTCTCCACCGCGGAAACCACCCTCACGGGCGCCGCCTTCACGACGGTCACCTCCGCGGAAGCCGCCTTCGCGGTCGCCACCACGAAAACCACCCTCACGACGGTCACCGCCACGGAAGCCACCCTCGCGGGCGCCGCCTTCACGACGATCGCCGCTGCGGAAACCGCCCTCACGGCGGTCGCCACCGCCGAAGCCACCTTCACGACGGTCACCGCCACGGAAACCACCCTCGCGGGCACCGCCTTCACGACGGTCACCCCCGCGGAAGCCACCCTCGCGACGGTCCCCACCGCGGAAACCGCCGTCGCGGTCGCCGCCACGGAACCCGCCTTCGCGACGGTCGCCGCCCGGCCGGCTTCCACTCCGGAAGCCGGCCTCGCGGTCGCCACCCCGGAAACCGCCCTCACGACGGTCACCACCGCCGAAGCCACCTTCGCGACGGTCACCGCCGCGGAAGCCGCCCTCACGACGGTCACCACCACGGGCGCCACTGTCACGGTCGCCACCACGGAAGCCGCCCGGGCGGTCGTCGCGGCCACCCCGGTACGAGGGACGGTCATCGCGACGGCCGTCGCGGCCGGCGTCACCACGCCCCTGGCCGCGGTCGGCGCGATCCTCGTAACGACGGGGGCGGTCCCCGCCCTGGGGTCCTGAGCTCACAGGTACATCCTTCCTGATGGCGTTTCCGCCGAGAACGCTAACGCAGTCGAGGGCCGCCCCTGCTGGGGCGGCCCTCGACTGGAAGATTGTCCGGCGGTGTCCTACTCTCCCACACCCTCCCGAGTGCAGTACCATCGGCGCTGGAGGGCTTAGCTTCCGGGTTCGGAATGTTACCGGGCGTTTCCCCTCCGCCATGACCGCCGTAACTC
>NZ_WBKS01000067.1:0-30532 GCF_008868145.1 Micromonospora sp. AMSO1212t | reverse complement strand
GCCCTGGACGGTGAGGCCCGGGAGGCGCTGGATCCGGCCGTCCGCCCTCAGTCGCGTACGGGGAAGCCGTCAGCGGTCGGCTGCGGGAACCGGGTCGGGCTGGTCGGAGGGCTCGGACACGTGCAGGCGCTTGGCACGGCGGCGCAGCCACGCGGTGCTGACCACGCCGGCCAGCACGGCCAGCACGAGCCCGGCCCAGGAGATGTCCTTGAGCCAGTGCTCGGCGGCCTGCCCGAGATAGAACAGCAGGTAGGTGGTGCCGAACGCCCACACCAGCCCGCCTGCGGCGTTCGCGACCAGGAACCGGCGGTACGGCACGCGCAGCGCCCCGGCCAGCGGCCCGGCGAGGATGCGCAGCAGCGCGACGAACCGCCCGAAGAACACCGCCCACACGCCGTGCCGGGCGAAGCTCAGCTCGGCGCGGGCCAGGTGTGCCGGGCCGAGGTGTTTCGGGAAGCGCCGGCCGAGCCGTTCCAGCAGGGGGCGGCCACCACGGCGGCCCACGGCGTACCCGATGGAGTCCCCGACGATGGCTCCGGTCGCCGCGGCGGCGGCCACCCATTCGGGCCCGACGGCGCCGGTGGCGGCGAGCAGCGCGGCGCTGACCAGCACGATCTCGCCGGGCAGCGGGATGCCCATGCTCTCCACACCGATCACCCCGCCCACGAGCAGGCAGATCAGGGCCGGCGGGAGCGCGGCGAGCCAGTGCTGTACGTCGACCACCCGCCGACCCTACCCGCGCCCGGTCACCCGGCGGGGGCCAAGAACTCCAGGCGGTTGCCGTGCGGGTCGTACGTGTGGAACCGCCGCATGCCGGGAATCTCGTCGTCGCCCCAGGTCACGGCGTGTCCGGCGGCGTCCAGGCGGGCGGCCAGCTCGTCCAGGTCGGGGCGCAGCAGTGCCGGGTGGGCCTTGCGAGCCGGGCGGAAGTCGTCCTCGACGCCCAGGTGCAGTTCCGCGTCGTACCCGGTGAACCAGCAACCACCGCGGGCGGCGAGGGCCGGGGGTTTGGGCTTCTCGGTGAGGCCGAGCAGGCCGGCGTAGAAGGAGCGGGACGCGTCCTCGGAGCCGCGGGGGCAGGCGAGCAGGACGTGATGGATCATGTGGCACCTCCTCGTCCCGCAGCGTGGCACGAGGTTGCAGGAATAGCAAGACGGACGTACGGTTTTGTAGGGACCGACGCAGGTAAGTGTTGCCTAAGCACGGCAGCGCCCCGGTCGGTGCGACAAACTGCTCAGGACTACTCACGGTCGCTGGTGTGAAGGAGTACGACGTGGCGAGCCTCGACACCTTCGGTGCGAAGACCCAGCTACGCGTCGGAGACGCGAGCTACGAGATTTTCAGGATCGACAAGGTGGAGGGCCACGAGCGGCTGCCCTACAGCTTGAAGATCCTGCTGGAGAACCTGCTGCGGACCGAGGACGGCGCGAACATCACCGCCGACCACATCCAGCAGCTCGGCGCGTGGGACGCCACCGCCGACCCGAGCGTGGAGATCCAGTTCACCCCGGCCCGGGTGCTGATGCAGGACTTCACCGGCGTGCCCTGCGTGGTCGACCTGGCCACCATGCGCGAGGCGGTCCGTGACCTCGGCGGCGACGCCACCAAGGTCAACCCCCTCGCTCCGGCCGAGCTGGTCATCGACCACTCGGTCATCGCCGACCTGTTCGGCCGCGAGGACGCCTTCGAGCGCAACGTCGAGCTGGAGTACGAGCGCAACAAGGAGCGCTACCAGTTCCTGCGCTGGGGCCAGACCGCGTTCAACGAGTTCAAGGTCGTCCCGCCGGGCACCGGCATCGTGCACCAGGTCAACATCGAGTACCTGGCTCGTACGATCATGGAGCGCAACGGCCAGGCGTACCCGGACACTGTCGTCGGCACCGACTCGCACACCACCATGGTCAACGGCCTGGGCGTGCTGGGCTGGGGCGTCGGCGGCATCGAGGCCGAGGCCGCGATGCTGGGCCAGCCGGTCAGCATGCTGATCCCCCGCGTGGTCGGCTTCAAGCTCTCCGGCGAGATGCCGGCCGGCACCACCGCCACCGACCTGGTGCTGACCATCACCGAGATGCTGCGCAAGCACGGCGTGGTCGGCAAGTTCGTCGAGTTCTACGGCCCCGGCGTCAGCGCGGTGCCGCTGGCCAACCGCGCCACGATCGGCAACATGTCGCCGGAGTACGGCTCGACCGTGGCGATCTTCCCGATCGACGCCGAGACCGTCCGCTACCTGGAGCTGACCGGCCGCGACGCGTCTCAGGTGGCGCTGGTCGAGGCGTACGCCAAGGAGCAGGGCCTCTGGCACGACCCGGAGCGCGAGCCGGAGTACTCCGAGCGCCTGGAGCTGGATCTCAGCACCATCGAGCCGTCGCTGGCCGGCCCGAAGCGCCCGCAGGACCGGGTGCCGCTCGGTAGCGCCAAGACGCTGTTCCGCTCCGCGCTCAGCGACTACGTGGCCGCCGACGAGACCGGTGGCGACCCGGGCCGCAAGCCGGGCGTGCCGCAGCAGGAGAAGCCGTTCGGCGCCGACGGCCCGGCCGACGAGGCGTCCGCCGAGTCCTTCCCGGCCAGCGACTCCCCCGCCAACGGTGTGAACGACCCGGCCGACGCGCCGCGCGACCTGGAGACCGCCGCGGTGGGCGCGGGCGGCCGGGCCAGCAATCCGGTACGCGTGACCGGCGCCGACGGCGTCGAGTACGAGCTGGACCACGGCGCCGTGGTGATCGCCGCGATCACCTCCTGCACCAACACCTCGAACCCGCAGGTGATGATCGGCGCCGCGCTGCTGGCCCGCAACGCGGTGGAGAAGGGCCTGGCCCGCAAGCCGTGGGTGAAGACCACCCTCGCGCCGGGCTCGAAGGTCGTCATGGACTACTACGACCGCGCCGGCCTGACCCCGTACCTGGACAAGCTCGGCTTCAACCTGGTCGGCTACGGCTGCACCACCTGCATCGGCAACTCCGGCCCGCTGCCGGAGGAGGTCTCGGCCGCCGTCAACGACGGTGACCTGGCTGTCGTGTCGGTGCTGTCCGGCAACCGCAACTTCGAGGGCCGGATCAACCCGGACGTCAAGATGAACTACCTGGCGTCCCCGCCGCTGGTGGTCGCGTACGCGCTCGCCGGCACGATGGACATCGACCTGGCCAACGAGCCGATCGGCGAGGACGCCCAGGGCAACCCGGTGTTCCTGCGGGAGATCTGGCCGAACAGCGCCGAGATCCAGGACGTCATCGCCTCCGCGATCGGCGCGACCGGCTTCAGCGCCGCGTACGCCGACGTGTTCGCCGGTGACGAGCGCTGGCAGTCGCTGCCGACCCCGACCGGTGACACGTTCTCCTGGGACGGCGAGTCGACCTACGTGCGCAAGCCCCCGTACTTCGAGGGCATGCAGCAGGAGCCGACCCCGGTGCAGGACATCGCCGACGCGCGGGTGCTGGCCAAGCTGGGCGACTCGGTGACCACCGACCACATCTCCCCGGCCGGCTCGATCAAGGCGGACTCCCCCGCCGGCAAGTACCTGGCCGAGCACGGCGTGGCCCGGCACGAGTTCAACTCGTACGGCTCCCGCCGGGGCAACCACGAGGTGATGATCCGGGGCACGTTCGCCAACATCCGGCTGCGCAACCAGCTCGTCCCGGGCGTGGAGGGCGGTTTCACCGTCAACCACCTGACCGGCGAGCAGTCCTCGATCTACGACGCCTCGATGGCCTACCAGGAGGCGGGCGTCCCGCTGGTCATCCTGGCCGGCAAGGAGTACGGCTCCGGCTCGTCGCGTGACTGGGCGGCAAAGGGCACCATGCTGCTCGGGGTCAAGGCGGTCATCGCCGAGTCGTACGAGCGGATCCACCGCTCGAACCTGATCGGCATGGGCGTGCTGCCGCTGCAGTTCCCGGGCGGCGAGACCGCCGAGTCGCTGGGCCTGACCGGCACCGAGACGTTCTCGATCAGCGGCGTCACCGGGCTCAACGACGGTGACACCCCGCGCACGGTGAAGGTCACCACCGACACCGGCGTGGAGTTCGACGCCGTGGTCCGCATCGACACCCCGGGTGAGGCGGACTACTACCGGCACGGCGGCATCCTGCAGTACGTGCTGCGCCGCATGATCGCGAGCTGATTCGCGTACGGCTGACACAGGGCCGCTTCCCGCTCCGGCGGGGAGCGGCCCTCGCCGTACCGTGGTCGTGCGGCCCGTTCGGTCATCGTCGCACTGCGAGGGCGTGTCGTCGGGCTGAAAGGGCCGCCCTTTCGCCCGTCCCACGCATTGAGAAAATTGCTATTCGATGAATTCCATCGCCCCCGATCGCACATCCGACACTGCAAACAATCGACGTCCATGATTCGTTGACACGCTCCGAACGCCGTCGATACGTTGCCGATATCGCGATGAACAACGGGGGCGCTCCAGTTTCGATCCGGGAATCGAACACTGGGAAGGATTTCATGAAGACGACGATCAGACTTCTGGCCCTGCCGGCCCTGATCCTGCCGGCGATCCTCGCCGGCACTCCGGCACTGGCCGACAACGGCACCACCGCAGGCACTGCTGCTCCGGCCGCGGTGACCTCGATCGAGCGCAAGGCGGGGTCGTCCTCGCAGGCCAGGGCCTACTGGACGGCCGAGCGCATGGCGGCGGCCACCCCGGCCGACGAGGTGGAGAAGTCCGCCGGCCCGGTCACCCAGAGCCCCACGGCGGAGCGGGTGCGACGCTTCGCCGAGGCGGTGGCGCCGAAGGACGGCAGCGGCTTCGGCACCCAGCTGAACGAGTCGATCACGGTCGGGAAGATCTTCTACACCAGTTCGACCGACGGCCTGGGCCACTACTGCTCCGCGAGCGTGGTGAACAGCCCGGCACGCAACATGGTCTTCACGGCCGCGCACTGCGTGCACGACGGGCCGGGCCGGGACTGGCACACCGCGAACTGGATGTTCGTGCCGTCGTACCGCAACGGCGCGCAGCCGTACGGCACCTGGGACTGGTCCACGCTCGCGGTGCCGAGCGGCTGGATCAGCACCCGCGAGCGGCAGTACGACGTGGCGGTCGCGCTCGTCTACGGCAGCCGGTCGATCGTGGACGCGGTCGGCGCCAACGGGCTGCTCACCGGTGGTGGGCGCGCGTACCACTACGACATCTTCGGCTACCCGAGCAACAAGGACAGCGGTGAGATCCAGTGGGTCTGCTCGGGCACGTCGCGGGACGCGGGCAGCAACCGGATCGAGATGAACTGCGGCTTCGGGGGCGGTTCGAGCGGCGGTCCGTGGTACTACAGCTACGACAACACCACCAGGCGTGGTGACGTGCACGGGGTGATGAGTTACTCGAGCGGCTCGAACACGAACGGCTCGCCGTACTTCTCCGCCGCGGTGGTGGGGACGCTCTACAACACGTACGCGAACGACACCTGGTGAACGACGGTCCGCCTGGTGTGCCACCCGGCGCACCAGGCGGACCGGCACCGGCCCCACGGCCCGGAGGAGGCGACATGTCACACCGTGTGCTGCTCGGCGCGGCCGCCGTCGCGGCGCTCGCCGTGGCCGCGGCCGTCGTGGTCGTCGCGACCCGCGACGGCGGCTCGGCGCGGCCCGCGCCCGGCCCGGTGGTCGCGACGCACAACCCGAGCCCCGGCGCCACCGATCCGTCCGAATACTGGACGAGGGAACGAATGCGGGACGCGATCGGCGACTGAATCACCGAATTGCGTTCGCCGGATTGCGTTGCCTGGAATCGAACGCCCGCGCACAGGTGCGCCGAATTCCTTCCGCTCACGACCACCGGCCGGGCTCGGGCGCAATTCCCATTCCCGTGGGGCGCGAGCGCCGGCGAGTGCTCACGGAACGGTGTCGGAGTAGACCTCGACGTCGTAGAGCAGTTGCACGTTGCGGCGGCCGTCGGTGATGCCGACGAAGACCGGGTCACCGGCCGGAGTGCGACCCTGGCGCCACACCTGTTCCCGGGCCGCTTCCCGCGACTCGTGATGGACACCGCCCTCGCGATGCGTCTGCAGGACGCGGCGGGCGGTGGTGGGGTCGCTGTCGAGGTGGATCCGCAGCAGGGGCACGGCGCGTCCTCCTTGCCCACTGTCGAGACCGGACTTTGGTCTGTTCAATCAGCTTACCGTTGTTAAGCTACCTGTCCAGTGAACTAGAGTGGCTCCATGACCACGACCGAGCCCGGTGCGGCGACGACACCGGTGTGGCTGCGGGCAGAGCCGCCGCGGGCGCGGCGCAAGCCGCCACTGACCCTCGGACGCATCGTGGAACTCGCGGTGACAGCGCTGGACGAGCACGGCGTCGAGGGCCTGACGATGCGCCTCCTCGCCCAGCGGCTCGACGTGACAGCCACCGCGCTCTACTGGCACGTGAAGACGAAGGACGACGTCCTGGATCTGGCCGTCGACCGCATCTTCGGCGACGTGCCGATTCCGGACGCCGGCGACGACTGGATGGAGGACATCCGCGTCCTCGTCCGGGCATGGCGCGACGCGATGCTGCGCCATCCCTGGGCACCCGGGCTCATCGGTCGTCCGATGCTCGGGCCCAACGTCCTGGCCCGTACCGAGTTCCTGCAGTCGGCGCTCGTGCGGGGCGGCTGCCGCGGTCTGCACCTCGCGGTCGCCACGAGAATGCTGGCCAACTACGTCATCGGGGCCTCGCTCACGGAGGCCACGTGGCGCCGGACCGCGGACCCGGGCGCGAGAGCCGCAGCCCGCGACCACATCGCCGCGAGCGCCGACACCTACCCGACCCTCAGCGCCTCCGGCCATCTCGACGACACCCGATGGGACGACGACCTGCTGTTCGAGGAGGGCCTCGACGCCGTTGTCCGGGCGGCAGCACAGACGGGGACGCCGGACTGAGCACGGGTATCGGTCAACCGGCGGCGCTCTCCAACACGGCCTTGAGCCGGGCCAGATCCGCCTCCACGAGCACGGTGTCCCGGTCGAAGTCCGCGTCGCTCATGCCCGGCATCCGCCGCAGGCTGAACACCACCTCGGTGGCGTCGCCGTCGGCGATCGCGCGCAGCGGCACGTACACCGTCTCGCCCGACGGCGTCAGCACCTCGTGGTCGAGCACGCCGTACTCGTTGGCCGGGGCGAAGGTCAGCCGCGCCCGCCCTTCGGGTGTGTCCACGAACCACTGGCCGTCGACCCGGGCCACCGAGCCGCCGAGGCCCGGCGCCCAGCGGGACAGGTTCCCCGGATCGGCGGCGAAGGCGTAGACCTCCGACACCGGCCGGTCGATGTGGACAGCGAGGTGCCGGGTGTCAGTGGCCATGCGCCGATGGTGCCATGCCTGTCGCACGCGCACGCTACGCTGCCGCCGATTCCGCCAGGCACCCCCGAGAGGCAACCCCATGGGCATGATCTTCAACGCACGCCGGCTGTCCGCCGAGGATCTGGCGGCGGTCCTCACCGACCCGGAGAAGGTCGGCACCCTGTTCCAGGGTGGCCCGGACGAGCTCGACCTCGACAAGGCGTGGCACGGGCTGCACTACCTGCTGAACGGCACCACGTACGAGGTCCGGGGCGACGCCGGCCCGGCGATCATCGGGGGCGACCCGATCGGGCCGGACCTCGGCATGGGCCCGGCCCGGCTGCTCATGCCCGACGCCGTGCGCGCCGTGGCCACCGGGCTCGACGCGGTGGACGAGACGACGCTGCGGGCCCGCTTCGACCCGGCGGCCATGTCGGAGGCCGAGATCTACCCGCACATCTGGGACGACGGCGACGACGAGTTCGACAACTACCTGCTGCCGAACTTCACCGCGCTGCGCGACTTCTACCGCGCCGCGGCCGAGCACGGGGACGGCGTGCTGCTCGCCATCACCTGAGCCGCCGGCAACGAGCCGCCGGAAACGGGTGCGCGCCGACGGCCGGGCGCCGGTAGCGTGCCGGCGTGGGACTCGACGCGTTCGTGTACTGCCGGTGCTGGCAGGACGGCCTCACCACGCCCTGCCCGGTCGAACCGGTCGGCATCGACGAGGAGGGCTGTCTCGCGCTGTTGCGGCCGTGGGAGGGCAACAAGGCCGCGCACCGCATGTTCGACGCCTGGCAGGCGGAGGCGTGCCCGCACAAGGCCATGGAGCAGGCGAGCGAGCACGTGTCCAACTGGGCCGGTGTGCGGCTGTTCCAGCAGGCGCTACGCGCCGCCGGCCCGGAGCGCTTCCCGACGCTCGCCACCGCGCTGCCGAACCTCAACGGCGGCTCGCTGCCGGCCGACCGGGCGGCGGTGGCGCTCGCCGAGCTGGACGCGTTCGTGCGCACCGACCGGATCAGCGACGAGGTCGAACTGATCGACGAGGCGACCGGCCGGGTGCTGATGCAGTACGTCGAGAGCTACCACGGGGTGTTCATGTTCGGCCCGGACTTCCAGGCCGGGGTCGATCCGAACGGCTTCTTCGTCCTCGACCGCGCCGACCCGCCCGCCACTCTGTTCCGGGCCGTCCGGTTCGGCCAGCGGCCGCTGCCCGGTGACCGGGTGGAGCTCACCGTCGGCGGGACGCGGACGGTGGTGACGATGCGGCCGGTGGGCGAGCACGGCGAGCCGCCGCCCGAACGGCTCGCGGTACGGACCCGGAGCCGGTCGGGCGAGGACTTCGCCTACATGGTGGAGCCGCTGCGCCGGCTGTGCGCGGCGTCGGTGGCGACCGGCAACCCGGTCATGTGGTGCTGACGAGCGGCGCTCACCACGGGATCACGCCGGCGTCCTCGAAGTAGCCGCCGGTCGGCCCGTCGTCCGGCAGCGTCGCCAGCCGGATTCCGATCGCCGCGCCCTGCTGCGGGGTTCGCACGCCCCGGAAGCCGTTCAGGTCGGTCGCGGTGAAGCCGGGGCAGCCGGCGTTGATCAGGATGTTCGTGCCTGCGAGCGCCCGCGCGTACTGGATCGTCACCGCGTTGAGCATGGTCTTCGACGGCGAGTACGCCACCGACAGCGGGCCGGTCTGGTCCTCGCCGGTTGACGCGCTCTGCCGGGTCAGCGAGCCGACGCCACTGGACATGTTGACGATCCGCGGCGAGGCTGAGCGGCGCAGCAACGGCAGCATCGCCTCGGTCACCCGGACCACCCCGATCACGTTCACCTCGACCGCGGTCCGGATGGTCGCGAGGTCGACGTCACCCGGGTGCTGGGGCATGCCACCGGTCACGCCCGCGTTGTTGACGAGCACGTCGAGGCCGCCGGCCTCCGTCTCCACCAGCCGGGCGGCGGCGGTCACGCTCGCGTCGTCGGTCACGTCCAGCGGTACGCCGAACGCGTCCACGCCACCCGCGCGCAGCTTCGCGACCGCTTCCGCGAGCCGTTGCTCGTCCCGGGCGCCGACGCCCACCCGCCAGCCCAGCGCGCCCAGGCCCGCCGCGATCTCGTACCCGATTCCCTTGTTCGCGCCCGTCACCAGCGCGATCGTCCGTTCGCTCATGCTCTCGATCCTGTCCGCGCGGCGCGCGGGCCTCCAACACCAGCTCGGTAGCGGGCGATACCCGACGGGTATCGATCCGGCGGTACGGTGGCGGGATGGAGACGCGGGAGCTTCGCTACTTCGTCGCGGTCGCCGAGGAACTGCACTTCGGTCGCGCCGCGCGCCGTCTGGGCATCGCCCAGCCGCCGCTGTCGCGCGCGATCCGGCAACTCGAACGGCGTCTCGGCGTGACCCTGCTGGAACGGGACAGCCGCAGCGTCGCGCTCACCGCGGCCGGGTCGGTGCTGCTACGGGAGGGCCGGGCCGCCCTGGACGCCGTGGATGCCGCCGACCGCCGTACCCGCCGCGCCGGTCAGGCCGTGAACGGCGGCCCCGGGCTGGTGCTGGCGACGAAGGCGGGCGCGTCGAGCGAGCTGCTGCCGAAACTGCTCGACGCGTACGCGGCCGAGCCGGACGCGGTCCCCGTCGAGGTGCTGTTGTGCGGCATCGGCGAACAGGAACGGCTGCTGCGCGACGGGCGGGCCGACGTGGCGCTGCTGCACCTGCCGTTCGACTCGACCACCGGGCTGGACACCGAGGAACTGGTCACCGAGCAGCAGGTGGCGGTCCTGCCGGCCGGCCATCCGCTGGCCCGGCGGCCGCACCTGCTGATGGCCGAGGTGGAGACGCTGTCCGGCCTGCCGATGCCGCGCTGGCCCCGGGCCGACGGGTCGTATCCGGAGGGCCTGGGCCCCGAGGTCCGCGACCACGCCCAGTTGTTCCAGCTCATCGCGCTCGGCCGTACCGCGGTGGTGCTGCCGGAGTCGGTGCGGACGCTGCTGCTCGCCGACCTGGCCGCCGTGCCGGTGCCGGACGCTCCGGCGGTGACCACTGTCATCGCGTGGCCGCCGCACAGCCGGTCCCGGCCCCTCGCCGCCCTGATCCGGACCGCCACCCGCCTGTAGGGACCGCCCTACGACAGGTCCTTGCGCATCTGCTGGGTGACCACCCGGTAGCCGGACGTCTCGTACAGCTTGCGCGCCGTCTCGTTGGCGCCGAAGACGTTCAGCTCGAGCGCCTGGGCGCCGTGCTCCCGGGCCGCCCGCTCCCCCGCCGCGAGCAGCGCCCGCCCCAGGCCCCGGCCCCGGTGCCCGGCGGCCACCTCGATGTCGTAGAGGAACGCGCAGCCGGCGAGCCCACGCGGATGGGTGAGGCCGATCCACAGGCGCCCCACCGGCGAGCCGTCGGCCAGCACGCCGAGCAGGAAGAGCATGCCGGGCGTCGCCATGCCCTGCGGCAGGAAGGCGGCACTTTCCTGCCGGGCCCGGTCGAGCGCCTCCTCCGGAGTCCAGTTGCCGGCGGCCACGTGCTCCTGCGCGTAGCCGGCGGCGAGTTCGTCCTGCCAGCGATCGAACTCCTCCGCCGACATCGCCCGCACGCTCACCTCGGTCATGGCGCCCAGACTGCCATGGTCGGCCGGCTCGCGCCGCCCCGCCGACGGCGCCGCGGATCAGTCCTCGGCGGCGCGGCGGCGCGCCTCCCGCAGCTTCATG
Organism: Micromonospora sp. AMSO1212t; assembly: GCF_008868145.1. Lineage (NCBI taxonomy): Bacteria > Bacillati > Actinomycetota > Actinomycetes > Micromonosporales > Micromonosporaceae > Micromonospora > Micromonospora sp. AMSO1212t. The sequence goes on along the minus strand of NZ_WBKS01000067.1, from coordinate 19,588 downwards.
GCGTGCTCCAGCAGCGTGATCAGCACCTCCTTGGCCGACTCCCGCTCGCGCGCGTCGCACAGCACCACGGGTACGTCCGGGTCAAGGTCGAGCGCGGCCTGCACCTCGTCGAGGCGGAACTGCTTGGCACCCTCGAAGCAGTTCACCGCCACCACGAAGGGCGTGCCGCGTCCCTCGAAGTAGTCGATCGACGGGAAGCAGTCGGCGAGCCGGCGGGTGTCCGCGAGCACCACCGCACCGAGCGCGCCCAGCGCCAGCTCGTCCCAGACGAACCAGAACCGGTCCTGCCCGGGCGTGCCGAACAGGTAGAGCACCAGGTCGTCGCTGATGGTGATGCGGCCGAAGTCCATCGCCACCGTGGTGGTCGACTTCTCCTCGATGCCGGACAGGTCGTCGATGCCGATCCCGGTCTCGGTCAGCACCTCCTCGGTGCGCAGCGGCCGGGTCTCGCTGACCGCGCCGACCATCGTGGTCTTGCCGACGCCGAACCCGCCCGCGATCAGGATCTTGATCGCGGTGGGCAGCGGTGCGGCGCCCGCCGGCCGCTCAGAGCGCCCGTAGTCCATTGATTACCGCCTCGAAAACGTGCTCGTCGGGAAGGCCGGCGGTGGTCGCGCGCGGCTCGCGTACCTGTACCAGGCTGCGGGCGGCCAGGTCTCCGAGGAGTACCCGGACCGTGCCCACCGGCAGGTCGAGATGGGCGGCGATCTCGGCCACGGAGAGGATCCGCTGGCAGAGGCCGACGATCGCCACGTGCTCCGGGCCGAGCCCGGACTCCGACCCGACATCCGTGCGGGTCGAGGTGACCAGCGAGATCAGGTCGAACGTACCGGTGACCGGGCGTGCCCGGCCTCCGGTCACCGCGTACGGGCGCACCACCGGGCCGGCGTGGTCGTCCACCCACTCCTGCTCCGCGGAGTCCCCCCGGCCGGTCATCGTGCCGTGTTCTCGCCGAGGGGCTGTTCCCGGGTCGGTGACGCGACGAACCGGCCGACCCGGGTGACGAGCATGGCCATCTCGTACGCGATCAGGCCGACGTCCGCGTCCTCCGAGGCCAGCACCGCCAGGCAGGCGTTACGCCCGGCCGCGGTGACGAACAGGAAGGAGGACTGCATCTCGATGATGGTCTGCTGTACGTGTCCGCCACCGAACCGCTTGCCCGCGCCGCGGGCCAGGCTCTGGATGCCCGCCGCCATGGCCGCCAGGTGCTCGCCGTCGTCCCGGCTCAATCCGCGGGACGAGGCCATCAACAGTCCGTCGGTGGAGAGCGCCACGGCGTGCTCCGCCTGCTTGACCCGGCCGACCAGGTCATCCAGCAGCCACGTCAGATCCGCGCTCGAAGCCGTCTTCTGCGCCACTCGTCGTCCTCATCTTCCCGGCTGGTGTGCCGTCAACATCCGGTTTCCGTCGCGTCGACGTCCCGGTCAGGTAACCTGCTCGTCCGCGTCGGCCGGCCCGCCGCCGGACCCCTGCGCTCCGCCGAGCAGGCGCGCGGCATCGGTACGGCCGCGTCGCGTACCGCTCTGGTAGGCGCTCATCATCCGGCGCACCTGCTCCGGTGCACGCGCCGTGTCGTCGTCGGCGGCGTCGTCGTCCGCCCCGGTCTGGTCGTGCCGCAGCTCCGGCACGAGGCTGGCCTGGCGTACCCGGACCGGCAGCCCCGCGTCGGTGACCGTCTCCGGCTCCGTCGCCGGCGACGCCTCTGCTTCTTCCGTCGTGGCGGCAGGCCGACGCTCCACCACTGTCAGCTCCGTGGTGGGCCCCGCCACCGCGGGCTGCCGCTTGCGGGTACGCGCGGGCAGCCCGGAGGGGGTCAGCCGGGGCGCCCGCGTCACCGGCTCCGGCGGGGCGGACTCGGCCGGCTGGTCCGGTTCGGCGCCGCCGTCCGGGCCGGACGGGGTCGCCGGCCCGTCGCCGTCGCCGTCCGGCGTGCTCCGCGCCGGATCCGGTGCGGGCGCCGCCGGCAGGGCCGTCCCGGGGGCGGGCAGGGCGTCGGACGCGTCGGCGCCGTCGGCGGTGATCAGTTCCCGCGGGATCAGCACCACCGCCGTCGTCCCGCCGTACGCGGACTCCTTGAGCTGCACCTTGACGCCGTGCCGCTCGGTGAGCCGGCTGACCACGAACAGGCCGAGCCGGGCGGCGTCGGCCAGGTTCAGCTCGGACCGGTCGACGATGCGCGCGTTGGCGGCGGCCAGCTCGTCGGCGCTCATGCCGAGGCCGCGGTCCTCGATCTCGATGGCGAAGCCGTTGGCCACGAGCTGACCGCGGACCTCCACTATGGTCTGCGGCGGCGAGAAGGAGAGTCCGTTCTCGATCAGCTCGGCCAGCAGGTGGATCACGTCACCCACGGCGCGGCCGGTGAGCGACACCTCGCCGAGCGGGCGCACGGTGACCCGGGTGTAGTCCTCGACCTCGGCGACCGCGCCGCGGACCACGTCGACCATGGGAACGTTGCGCCGCCAGGCCCGGCCCGGCGTCGAGCCGGAGAGCACGATCAGGTTCTCCGCGTTGCGCCGCATCCGGGTGGCCAGGTGGTCGACCCGGAACAGGTCCTCCAGCTCCTCGGCGTCGTGTTCCCGCCGTTCCATCGCGTCCAGCAGCGTGAGCTGCCGGTGCACGAGCGCCTGGGTGCGCCGGGCCAGGCTGAGGAACACGTCGCGTACGCTTCGGCGCAGTTCGGCCTGCTCGACGGCGGTACGGACGGCGGTCTCCTGGACGACGTTGAACGCCTTGCCCACCTGGCCGATCTCGTCGTCGCCGAACTGCAACGGTGGCGCCTCGCGGGCGACGTCCACCTCCTCGCCGCGGCCCAGCCGTTCCACCACGCTCGGCAGGCGTTCGTGCGCCAGCTTGAAGGCGGCCTCGCGCAGCCGTTCGAGCTGGCGGACGAGCGCACGTGTCGTGGTGATCGAGACGACCACGGAGGCGATGACGGCGATCAGGCCGAGACCGGCGGCGAGCACCAGCCGCACGATGACGCCGATCGCGACCGGCATGGCCCGGGACACGATGTCCTCACCACCGGCGAGGATCACCTCGCGCAGGTCGGCCATCGCCTTCTCGGCGGCGGCCTGCCACGCCGCGGTGGTCACCGGCGGGCGCACCTCGGCGCCCTTGGCCGCGAGCACCTGGTCCTGGAGCGTGCGGAGCTGCTGGAACGCGTCGCCCTGGACCATCCGGTCGAAGCGGGCGCGGTCGCTCGGGGCGAGTTCCCGGGCGGTGCGGTCGGCGAGGAACCACTGCGCGCCGACCAGGCGGGCGAAAGCGGTCTGCTCGCCGACGGTGATCCGGTTGGCCGCGATCGCGCCGGTGAGCAGCGCGTCCTGTTGGGACAGCAGCTCCCGGGACCGGTTGAGGTCGATGAGCGCGGCGGTGTCCTGGGCGATCTCGTCGTCGTCGAGGCCGCCGAGGGCGTCGAAGACCGCGAAGATCCCGTCGACCGCCTCGTCGTACGCGATCAGCGTGGTGGTCCGGTCGATGGTCTTACGGCTGACGTCGGCGCGTACCTGGCCGAGCTGGTCCAGCTCGATCTTCAGCTCGTCGAGCCGGCTCATCAGTTCCTCGCTGGCCGGGATCTCGGTGCGCCAGTCCCGCACCGAGCGCCACAGCGCGCCGGCGGTCTCGTCGGTACGCGCCCGCTGGGCCTCCAGTTCCTGCAGCCGGCCCGGGTCGGACTCGCCGAGGTAGCGCAGCGACAGCCGGCGCTCGGCCTGCAGCTCCTGCAGCAGCGGGTCGCTCGGTTCGAAGACGCGCGCGTTGAGCGTCTGCACGCCGAGCAGGTTGAATCCGTCCCGTACGGTCACCCACGCGGCGAACGCCCAGAGCGCGGTCAGCGACGCCAGCAGCGCGATGATCTTCGTACGGAGATTCGTACTGCGGGAACCCATCACACCGTCCTGGCCCGGTCTTCGGTCGGTCCGAAATCCGATCGACTCCGGCGCACGCTAGCAGCCGTCGTGAACCTCATTCAAGCGATCCTGATCATGGTAGGTGCGACCCTGGTCCGGGTCGCCCGGGCGCGGCCGGAGGCCGCCAGCACCGCGGCCCGCACGATCCGCGTCGGGCGGTAGAGGTCCTTGTCGTGCCATAGTGCCGGTTCGGCGTCGCATCCGTCCAGCTCGGACAGTCGACGGCGGCCCCGCGCCAGCGCCGACGTGATCCGGGCGTCGCCGGGCCGGCCCGCGTCGGCCAGGGCGAGCACCGCGTACGCGGTCTCCTCGGCGGTGCCGTCCCACCGTCCCCAGGAGCCGTCCGGGCGCTGCGTGTCCAGCAACCAGGCCACTCCCCGCTCGACCGCGGCGCGCGCCGCGCCGTCCGGGGCGTGGTCGGCCAGCGCCAGCAGCACCGCGTAGGTGGCGTAGTACGGCGAGGCGTGCCAGCGGTCCTCCCACCGCCCGTCCGGCTCCTGCCGGTCCAGCAGCCACTCGGTGACCCGGCGCCGGGCGCCGGTGACGCCGGGCGCGCTCGGTTGCTCGCCGAGCGCGTCGAGCACGTGCGCGTTCGTGGTCAGCGACGCCCCGTCCTCCCCCGGCCAGGTGCAGAAGTGCGCTCCGGTGTCGAACCCGGCCAGCGGCGCGACGCCCGGCGCGCGGCCCAGCCGGGCCAGCGCGTAGAGCGTGACCGCTGTGGTGTCGGCGTCGGCGGGCAGGCCGGGCGCGGTGGCCGCGCCGGACGGTCCGGCCGCGGCGCGCAGCTCGGTCAGCACCGGCTCGGGCGCGCCGACCGGCACGCCGGCCCGGACCAGGATGCCGAGCACCCAGGCGCGTTCGAAGACGGTGATCGGGCTCGCGCAGGGCACCGGACCGGGCCGGGCGACAGCGTTCAGGTAGTCGAGCGCGGGTCCGGGCTCCGGCCCGCCCAGCCAGGCGGCGGTCGCGGCGGGTGAGGCGCCGACCGCGCCGCTGGCCGAGGGACGCACCCCGGGCGCGCGGTACGCCAGCTGGCCCGCCACCTCCAGCGCGTGCGTCAGCTTCTCCGGTACGGGTCCTCCGGTGGCGAGCAGTCCGCGTACCCGGGTCAGCCGGGCCGGGTCGAGACCGGCCGGCAGCGGCAGGCGGGGCCGGCCGACCCACTCGGCCAGGCCGGGTGGCGGACCGGACGGCCCGTCGAGGTGCCGGTCCACCGCCGTCAGCAGCGCCGGCACGATCAGGTCGGTGGCCGGCAGGTCCGGCGGGGCGCCGGCACGCAGCGCGCCGGCCAGGTACGCCAGTCCCCGGCGCGCGGCGGCTGCGGGCGCGGCGGCCGGTCCGTCGCGGTGCAGCACGGTCAACAGCGCCTCGACCGCGCTCAGCGTCGGCACCAGGGCGTACCCGGCGGGGCCACCCCAGCCGCCGTCCGGACGCTGCCGGTCAAGCAGCCAGGCCACGCGCCGGTCGTGGCCGTCGAGCCAGGGCGCGAGCGCGACCAGCCGCCCGGTCTCGTAGACCGACGGCGACGTCTGTCCCTCCGGTTCGCCACCGAGCGCGGTGATCAGGTCGTGCGCGGTACCGGACCGGGTGGCGGGCACCGGTCGGGCGGTGAGCGTCACCGCACGCCCCAGAAGTCGGTGTTCCGGTAGAAGCCGGTGGTGAAGCCGAGCTGCCGGGACAGGAAGTCGGCCTCCCGGGGCACCTCGCCGGCCAGCTTCGCCAGCAGGACGCGGCAGTGGTCGACCTGCTCGACGAAACGCCGTTCGACCTCGGCCGGGTCGTTCACCAGCAGCAGCGCGTTGAGGTCGCCGGACTCGGCGTCGCGGCGGTGGGTGCCGAGGTCGTTGACCAGGCGCAGGGCCCGCTGGACCTCGTCGCTGACCTCGACGAGCCGTGCCAGCGTGGCCGCGTCGGACACCGATCCGGTGTGGATCCAGTGCGCCACGTTCACCACTGTCGCGGCGAGGTTGTCGGCGTTTGCGAGGTAGTCGGCGAGCGTGGGGCGGCCGGTACGCCGCCAGTCCCACTCGCGGGCCATCGCGCCGAGCATGCGTGCCATCGTGTCGCGCCAGTGGCCGCGCAGTACCGGGTAGGCGGGCGCGGCGGCGACGTCGTCGCGCAGCTCGGCGAGGAACCGGCCCAGCGGGTCGCCGGACTCGCTGCCGTCGAGCACGTCCAGGCAGACGCCGGTGATGCGGTCGACCTCGGCCCGGCTGGTCGCCTGGTGGTCGACCAGCCAGTCCACCGCGAAGCCCCAGAGCACCGCGCGGTTGGTCACGGCCAGCTCGGCGGCACTGTGCCAGGGGGCGCTGAACGCCATCGCCTGCGCGATGCTGCTGAACAGCGTCGCGTCGAACGGGTCGCCGGGGAACAACTCGGGGTGCGCAGCGGCGGCCCTGCGCAGGCCGCGCTGGCCCTGTGCGGCGAGCGCGCAGACCCGGCCCTGCTCCGCAGCGACGGCAAGCGGATCGGGTGTCGGCCCGTCGGTCATGCCCGCTCCGCCCGCCCGGCGGCGGCGACAAGCGTCAGCTCGACCCGCTCGCGCGGCCGCAGCGCCGCAGCCAGCCGCAACCCGGGTACGCCGGGGCGGTGCAGCCGGAACCGGTAGCGGCTGAGCATGGTGGCGAGGATGAGCTGGGCCTCCAGGTAGAACAGGTACATGCCGAGGCACTGGTGCGGCCCGCCGCCGAACGGGAAGTGGGCGTACCGGTGCCGGGCGCGGACCCGCTCGGGGCGGAACCTCTCCGGGTCGAACTCGTCCGGGCGGTCCCAGAACTGCCGCATCCGCTGGGTGATCAGCGGGCTGACCGCCATCGTGGCGCCGGGCTCGATCGGCACGCCGTCGATGACGTCCCCGGCAACCGCGCGGCGCGGGATGATCCACCCGATCGGGTAGAGCCGCAGCAGCTCGTCCAGCACCATCCGGGTGTAGGTGAGCCGGCTCAGGTGCTCGCGGCGTACCGGCTCGCCGCCGACCACCTCGTCGATCTCGGCGTAGAGCCGCTCGGCCACCTCGGGGTGCTGGTCCAGATGCGGCCACGCCCAGGTCAGCACGTTGATGGTGGTTTCCGTGGTGGCGGCGAACATCGCCACCGTGTCGTTGCGGACCTGCCGCTCGTCGAGTTGCCGCCCGTCGTCGGTGCGGGCCTGCCAGAGCGTCGAGATGACGTCGTCGCCCTGGTCGGCGGACTCCCGCGTCTCGCGGACCACCGGCACCAGCACGTCGTCGACGATGCGTACGGCGCGGGCGAACGTGCGGTCGCCGGGCATCGGCAGGGACAGCGGCGCGAACGGCACGATGATCCGGGGGATGACGGCGGTGGCGATCCGGTCCTGCGCCTCGATCACGCGCATCGCGTCCGGCACCGAGATCCGGTCGGCGAAGAGCACCTTCATGATCGCCCGGCTGACGATGCGCGCCTGCTCCACGCCGATGTCGACCGGCTGCCCGGCGCGGGCCGGCTCGTCCAGTTCCCCGACGGCGTCGCGGATCGCGTCGGCCATGCCGTCGACGAGCGCGTCGACCCGCTTGGCGGTGAACATCGGCTGGAGCATCCGCCGGCTGGCCGACCAGATCTGCCCCTCGCCGAGGATCCCCTCGCCGAACAGCCGCTTGACCGGGCGCCAGAACAGCCCGTCACCGGCCCGTTCGTAGTTGTCCGCCCGGTCACGCAGGACGTGCTGCACGTGCCTGGGGTGGGTGACCAGGTACGGCCGGAACGAGCCGAGGTTGAGCCGGACCAGTTCGCCTTCGGTACGGTTACCGATGTCGATGAGTGCCCGGGCGGGGTCGCGGAGCGCCGCCGGCAGGATCTGCCGCAGCGGTACGGTTCGGGGTCGGCCGGTGGGCCTCGGTGTGTCCGCTGGTTCGGGCACCTGAACGCTCCCTCGGTTGACTCAGGGTCGCGACTCCGTATCGACCCGTGACGTTGCCCGCGAGCATGCCATCCTGAGCCGCAGATCAAAAGGCAGCTCGGAGGATATTTCACGTAACAACAATCCCTTTGTCGAGATTGGAGCCCGTGGGATATGCGTCACTGACGTACACAGTGGCCGTTGCGGAGCGCGAGCGACGCTCACCTATCCGCGGACGGCGGCAGAACGCGGGCGCGGACCCGTCCGCTGTGCCAAGCTTCGGGCATGGACGACAAGACCATCCTCAGCCGGATCTCGGAACTCGTCGACGAGGAGCACCGGCTGCGCTCCGACGCGCAGCAGCACGAGGCCGGCACCGACGACGAGGCGCGGGAGCGGCTGCGCGCGCTGGAGGAGTCCCTGGACCAGTGCTGGGACCTGCTGCGCCGCCGCCGGGCCGCCCGCCAGGCGCACGGCGACCCGGACGCCCAGGGCGAGCGTCCGGTGCCGGAGGTCGAGCGCTACCTCCAGTGATCCGGACCGGACCGGCGTCCCGGGCGATCTCCCGCCCGGGACGCCAGTCGGTCAGCGGATGCCCGCCTCCCGCAGCAGCGCCTCGGTCAGCGCCGCCGGGTCGGTCACCGTCGCGGGCATCCCGCGGGCGGTGAACCAGGCGGCCACCACCCGCACGTCGCGGGCCAGGAAGTCGGCCCCCTGCGGGTTCGCCACCACGTCGACCACCTGCGGCAGGTCGATCATCACCAGCCGGCCCGCGTGCACCAGGAGGTTGTACGGGGACAGGTCGCCGTGTGCGTACCCGGCCCGGGCGAGCACTGTGAGCGCCTCCACGAGCTGGTCCCACAGGTCGCGCAGCTCGTCGTCGTCGGGCCGGACCTGGGCCAGCCGCGGCGCGGCCTCCCCCGCCTCGGCGTCGCCGACGAACTCCAGCATCAACTCGGTGCCGAGCAGCTGCACCGGATAGGGCACCGCGATCCGCCCGGAGGCGGCCCCGATCTCCCAGAGCTGGGACAACGCGGCGAACTCGGCCGCCGCCCACTGCCCGGCGATCATCTGCCGGCCGAACGCGGTGCGGCCGGTCATCGCCCGCATCTCCCGGGACCGGCGTACCCGGCGGCCCTCCAGGTAACCGGCGTCGCGGTGGAAGAGCCGGTGCTGGGCGTCGCGGTAGCGCTTCACCGCGAGCAGGCAACCGCGGTCGGTGCCCGGCACGGCGCGGCGGACCAGGTGGACGTCCGCCTCCTTGCCGGTCTTGAGCACCCCGAGCTCGGTGTCCCGGGCGGCCAGTTCGGTGACCAGCCAGTCCGGGTGCGGCTCGGGGCCGTGGACGGCCTGGTCCCAGGAGGACCAGGCGTCCTCCGCCTCGGGCTCGGCGTCCGGGTCGGTGCGGGTCGGCGGGGTGTGCCGCCCCCGCTTCAGGAAGTCGGGTTCGTCGTCGTCGAAGCGGCTCTTGCCGCGGCCACGGCGCTGCGGCGCCGGGAAGTCGTGATCGCGCACGGGTGGATCTGTCCTTCGATCGAGGCTGGTGGAGGCAGGTGGAACGACCCTGCGAAGACGGCCATGACCGACCTCCTCTCCTCGACCGGGCACACCCCGGCTGCGCACTCGCGCGGCACCATGCTCGTACCCCGCCCGGGGCAGGTCAACGGATTTTCCGCGCCGCCGCCCGGGCCGCCTTGTCGCTGCGCCGCCGTCGCGCGCGGTCAGCCGGCCAGTACGGCCGCGACGGCCGCGATCAGCCCGTCCTCGATGCGGGTGGGCGCGAACCGCGGGTCGGACCAGCGGCGTCCCCGGTGCAGCCAGACGCTGGGCAGGCCCACCGCTGTCGCGCCGCCGATGTCCGCCTCCGGGCTGTCGCCGACCACCCACGCGCCGCGCAGCGGCATCCGGGCCCGCTGGGCGGCGAGCGCGAAGATCCTCGGGTTGGGCTTGCTGACGCCCGCCTCCTCGGAGATCACCCAGTCGGCGACGTAGCGGTCGAGGCCGGTTTTGCGGATCTTGGCGTCCTGTTGACGGGACGCGCCGTTGGTGACCACCACCGGCACCCAGCCGGCGTCGGCCGCGATCCGCAGCGCGCAGGCCACCAGCGGGTCGAGCCGCATGTGGGACATCACCCCGTCGTGCAGCTCGTCGACCAGGTCGATCGAGGGGATGCGCAGCGCGTACCGGTCGCGGATCGCATCCGCCACGTCCCACCTGTTGGTCAGCCCGTCCGCGTCCACGGACACCAACCAGTCGAGGTCGGCCGGCGGCGCGCCGATGCCGTCCAGGAAACGTTCTCCCCAGGCGCGGAACGGCCCGTCGCGGTCCAGCAGGGTGTTGTCCAGATCGAGCAGGAGCAACGGCACCTGGGCACCCTACGGGACGGGCCGGAGCACCGACAGGGCCGAGGGCCCCGCCACGGCGATCAGGCGACGAGGACGGCGCGATCCGCCCCGGCGTCGAGCGGACGGTCCAGCAGCATCGTCTGCGCCGCGCGGGTGGCGGCCAGCGCGTCCGGGTCCAGCGTGGCCACCAGCACGTCCTCGCCGGTGTCGGCGCCCCGGGTCAGCGGCCGGCCCTCCGGGTCGTACACCGCCGCGGCGCCGTTGAAGCGCCAGGGATCGGTGCCGCCGACCGAGTTGGCGAAAACCACGTACATCGTGTTGTCCAGCGCCCGGGCGGCGTAGTAGAGATCGCGGCGGTGCGCCGAGCCGGCCAGGTAGCCACCCGGGCAGAGGTAGCCGTGCGCGCCGTCGCCGGCGGCGGCCCGCGCGTGCTCCGGGAAGCAGCCGTCGTAGCAGACGCCCAGTCCCAGCCGCCACGTGTCGACCACGAGCGTGGCGCCCCGGCGTCCGGCGTCGAACAGCTCCCGCTCGCCGCTCCAGAGCTGCTGCTTGTCGTAGGCGGCGGTGACCGTGCCGGCCGGATCCACGACGAGCAGGGAGATGGTGCGACGCCGGTCGGGGTGGCGGACGGCGGCGCCGATCACCACGGCGGCGCCCGCGTCGACGGCGGCGGAGCGCAGCGGGTCCAGCCGGGCGTCGGTCACCCGGCCGTCGGCGTCGGCGGCCACGTCGGTGGCGTCCGGATCGGCGCCGAGCGTCGGCGGGTGGTACGCCGGCAGGAACAGCTCGGGCAGCACCACGACGCGGGCGCCCTCGGCCCGGGCGACGAGGCGGGCCGCGGCACCGGCGTTGCCGGCGACGTCGCCAGGGGCGGGCTGGGCCTGGACGGCGGCGACGGTGAGCGGGCGCGCGGGAAGGGCGGTCACGCGCCGATCCTAACCACCCGACGGCGGCAGATGATCATCCGGGATCGCATCTCAAGCCGTACGTACGGTTTGCATCGGCCGGTTCCACCTGCAACGATCCGTTCGTGCCCAGAGTAAGTCAGGACCAGCTCGACGCGCGCCGGCAGGAGATCCTCGCGGCGGCGCGGGCGTGTTTCGCCCGGCACGGCTACGAGGGCGCCACCGTGCGGCGGCTGGAGGAGGCCACCGGCCTGTCCCGTGGCGCGATCTTCCACCACTTCCGGGACAAGGACTCCCTCTTCCTCGCCGTGGCCGAGGACGACGCCGCCGCCATGGTGGAGACGGTGGCCCGCAACGGTCTCGTGCAGGTGATGCGCGACCTGCTGGCCCGGGCCGTCTCGCCGGACACCACCGGCTGGCTCGGCAGTCAGCTGGAGGTGTCCCGCCGGCTGCGCACCGACCCCGCCTTCGCCAAGCGCTGGGCGGAGCGTTCCGAGGCCATCGCCGGGGCCACCCGGGAGCGCCTGCTGCGCCAGCGCGAAGCCGGCGTGCTCCGCGACGACGTACCGATCGACGTGCTGGCCCAGTTCCTGGAGCTGGCCTACGACGGGCTGGTGCTGCACCTGGCGATGGGCCGGCCCGCCGGCGACCTGGCCCGGGTGCTCGACCTGGTCGAGGAGGCCGTCCGCCGGCACTGAACCGCCGCCGGTCTCGGTCCGGTAACTACACCGCTCCAGGAGATCGACTCTGGCGCGCCTGCTCCACAATGAGCCGCGACCCCTCCTCGCGACAGGAGCAGACGATGACCCCCTCCGACACCTGGGGCATCCCCGGCCCCGTCTTCCTGCGCTGGTACCTCCTGCTCGCCGTCGTCCTGGTCGTCGGTGCGATCGTGTACCGGCGGCGCATGCTGGCGGGCACACCCGTGACCGCGTACGGCGACCTGGGTCCGCAGCAGGTCGCGTACCTCAACGGCGGTGACCAGCTCGCCGTCTGGGCGGCGCTCGGCGGGTTGCGGCACACGGGCGCGGTCGGGGTACGGCCGGACCGGCGGCTCACCACGGGCGGTCCGCTGCCGGCCGGGGCCACCCCGCTCGACCAGGCGGTGCACCACGCGGCCAGCCGGGGTCTGCGTACCCGGGACCTGGCCGCCGACGAGTGGGTCCGGCGGGCGCTCGACGAGCTGCGCGACGGCCTGGTACGGCGGGGCCTGGCCCTGGACCAGGAGCGGCGCCGGACGCTGCGGCGCGGCGCTCTGCTGGTCGGAGCCCTGCTGGTCATCGGCATCGTGCGCGCGGTCTCCGGGCTGCTCAACGACCGGCCCACCGGCTGGCTGCTGCTCAGCCTGTTCCCGCTCGGCCTCGCGTTCGTGCTGCTCAACCGCGTGCCCTGGCGTACCCGGGCGGCCACCGCCGCGCTCGACGACATGCGCCGCCGGCACACGTGGCTGCGGCCGGCGGCCGGGCCCGCGTACACGACGTACGGCCCGACGGAGGTGGCGCTGGGCGTGGCGCTGTTCGGCACCGCCACGCTCTGGACCATGGATCCGGGCTTCGCGGAGCAGGCCGAGATCCAGCGGCAGGCGATGGGCAACACGGGCGGCGCCAGCTCCGGCACCTCCTGCGGCGGCGGAGCGACCGCCGGCGGCGGCAGCTCCTGCGGCGGCGGCAGTTCGTGCGGCGGAGGCGGTGGCTGCGGCGGAGGCGGGTGCGGCGGATGAGCGGCCCGTCCGGCGTCGGCATCGGCTGGCGCCCCGAGATCGCCGGGTTCGTCGCCGGGCTGCCAGGGCTGCGCTTCATCGAGGTGGTCGCGGAGGCGGTCGCCCCGGCCGGGCCGCTCCCGGACGGGCTCGCCGAGCTGCGCGAACGCGGCGTCGACGTCGTACCCCACGGGGTGCGGCTGTCCCTCGGCGGCGCGGAGCCGGTCGACCCGGCCCGGGTCGCGCACCTGGCCGGGGTGGTCGCGGCCCTGGACGCGCCGCTGGTGAGCGAGCACATCGCGTTCGTGCGGGCCGGCGGTCTGGAGGCCGGTCACCTGCTGCCGCTGCCGCGCAGCCGCGAGGCGGTCGCAACGGTGGTGGCGAACGTACGGCGGACGCAGGCGGAGCTGCCGGTGCCGCTGGCCCTGGAACCGATCGCGGCACTGTTCGACTGGCCCGACGACGAGCTGGACGAGGCGGACTTCCTCGCCGAGATCCTCGACGCCACCGACGCGCTGCTACTGCTCGACGTGGCGAACGTGCACGCCAACGCCCGCAACCGGGGCGGCGACCCGGCCGCGCTGCTGGACCGGCTGCCGCTGGAGCGCATCGCCTACGTGCACGTCGCGGGCGGCGCCGAACACGGCGGCTTCTACCACGACACGCACACCGACCCCGTGCCCGCCGCCGTGCTGGACCTGGTCCGCGAGCTGTGCGCCCGGCGCCGGCCGCCCGCGCTGCTGCTGGAACGCGACGGGCACTACCCGCCCGCCGCCGAGCTGCGCGGCGAACTCGACGCGCTGGCCGCCGCGTCCGGCCACCCGGTGGTCACGTGAGCGGCGACCTGGCGGCCCGGCAGGCCGAGCTGGTCGCCGCGCTCGTCGCCGGTGGACCGCTGCCGCCCGGCTTCACCCCGGGCCCGGTCGAGGCGGCCCGCCGGGCGCTGCTGCGCAAACGGGCCGGTGACGTGGCCCGGCACTGGCCGCTGCTCGCCGCCGGGCTCGGCTCCGCCTGGCCGGCCACGTTCACCACGTGGGCCGACGGCCGTCCCACGAACGGTTCGCTGCGCGACGGCTGGGACCTGGCCCGCGACCTGCGCGACCGGGACGCGCTGCCGCCGCTGGGCGCGGAGGAGCTGGCCGCGCGCGAGGCCGCGAGCCGTTACGACGGCCGCCGCCCGCCCCGGCCACGCCGGCTGCCGGCCCTCGCCCGGGCCGGCGGCGCCGTCGCGGTTCAGGTCGCCGGCCGGGTACGCCTGCTGCGACCCGCCCCGCGCTGACAGGCACCCGCCGGTACGGCAGGATCGGTGTATGGATCTCGGACTCGCCGACCGGGTGTACGTGCTCACCGGCGCCTCCGGCGGCCTCGGCTTCGCCACCGCCGAACAACTCGTCGCCGACGGCGCCCGGGTGGTCGTCTCCGCGCGTACCCCGGAACGGGTGGCCGCCGCCGTCGAGGCGCTCGGTGACCCGCTGCGGGCGATCGGGCTGACCGCCGACCTCACCGACCCCGCCACGCCGGAGCGGCTCGTCGCCGCCGCCCGGGAACACTTCGGCCGCCTCGACGGCGCGCTGATCTCGGTCGGCGGCCCCCCGCCCGGCACCGCCGCCACAGTCACCGACGAGCAGTGGCGCGAGTCGTTCGAGACGGTCTTCCTGGGCAGTGTCCGGCTCGCCCGCACGGTGGCCGGGGCGCTCACCGACGGCGGCGCGATCGGGCTGGTGCTGTCCACCTCGGTACGCGGACCGCTGCCCGGCCTCGGCATCTCCAACGGGCTGCGGCCGGGCCTGGCCGGCGTCGCCAAGGACATGGCCGACGAGTTCGGCCCGCGCGGCGTACGCGTGGTCAGTCTGCTGCCGGGACGGATCATGACCGACCGCAACCGGGAGCTGCTGGCCGGCTCCGGCGACCCCGAGCGGGCCCGCGCGCAGGCCGAGGCGGCGATTCCGCTCGGGCGCATCGGCGACCCGGCGGAGTTCGGCAAGGTGGCCACGTTCCTGCTCTCCCCCGCCGCCGGGTACGTCACCGGGATCACCGTCCCGGTCGACGGCGGCGCGCTGCGCGGGCTGTGACGGTGGGTGCGGTGGTCGGCTCTCCCGCGGCGACGGTTCCGGTGAGCCGGGTGCGGGTGGCCACGCCCGCGGCGGGCCGGTCACACGAGACGCCGGGCCGGTCACGCGAGACGGCGGGTCGGTGAGCGATCGACGGCGACCGGCCGGTGGGCGGCCCGAGGCCGCGCCCGGACCGGGCACGCCCGCCCGCCGTCACCCCCGGCCCAGCCGGGAGCAGCTCGCCGCGGCCGCCGACCGGCTGCTGCCCGACGTGATCGCGCCCGGCCTGGACGTGCTGTTCGTCGGCATCAACCCGGGCCTGTGGTCGGCGGCCACCGGCTGGCACTTCGCCCGCCCGGGCAACCGGTTCTGGCCCGCCCTGCACCGGGGCGGCTTCACGCCGCGCCTGCTGCACCCCAGCGAACAGGACACGCTTCCGGCGCTGGGCCTCGGCATCACCAACATGGTCGCCCGGGCCAGTGCCCGCGCCGACGAGCTCACCGCCGGCGAACTCGTCGACGGAGCGGCCACGCTCACCGCGAAGGTCGAGCGCTACCGGCCGCGCTGGGTGGCGGTGGTCGGGGTGACCGCGTACCGGATCGGGTTCGCCCGGCCGAAGGCCGGTTTCGGGCCGCAGCTGGAGACGCTCGCGACGGCCCGGCTCTGGGTGCTGCCCAACCCGAGCGGCCTGAACGCCCACTTCACCCCGGAGACGCTCGGCGCCGCGTTCGCCGAGCTGCGCGCCGCGGTCGTCGCGGGTTAGGGCTTCTGTCCTCGCGGGTCAGAGCTTCGGTCGTCGCGGCTTGGAGCTTCGGTCGTCGCGGCTTGGGGCTTCGGTCGTCCGGTGCCACCGGTCCGGCGCCGGGGGTGTGGCCACGCCGCTGGGCTAGTTGGCCGTTGCCGGGGGCATGGCCTCGTGGGCGACGTAGGTGCCCATCGGCACTGTGGTCACCACCGGCTCGGGCTGCTCGGCCCCGGCGTGGGGCGCGGCCGAGTCGGTGACCGCGAACTGGGTGCGGTACAGCTCGGCGTACAGGCCGCCGACGGCCACCAGCTCGTCGTGCCGGCCCCGCTCCACGATCCGGCCCTCGTCGAGCACGAGGATCTGGTCGGCGTCGCGCACTGTGGAGAGCCGGTGCGCGATGACCAGCGCGGTACGCCCGGTCAACGCCACCGACAACGCCCGCTGCACCGCCGCCTCGCTCTCCGAGTCCAGGTGCGCGGTGGCCTCGTCGAGGATCACGATCGACGGGGCCTTGAGCAGCAGCCGGGCGATGGCGATGCGCTGCTTCTCGCCGCCGGAGAAGCGGTAGCCCCGCTCGCCGACTGTCGTGTCGAGCCCGTCCGGCAGCGCCCGAACCAGGTCGGCGACCTGCGCGCCGGCCAGCGCCGCCCAGATCTCGTCGTCGGTGGCGTCCGGCTTCGCGTAGCGCAGGTTCTCCCGGATGGTCTCGTGGAACAGGTGCGAGTCCTGGGTGACGACGCCGATCTCGTCGCGGAGGGAGGCGAGCGTCGCGTCCCGTACGTCGACGCCACCGACCAGCACCTGGCCGTCGCTGACGTCGTAGATCCGGGAGATCAGCATGGACAGCGTCGACTTGCCCGCGCCGGAGGGGCCGACCAGGGCCACCATCTGCCCCGGCTCGACGGCGAACGAGACGCCCCTGAGCACCGGCTCGTTGACCGTCCGGTCGAGGGTCGAGACCTCCTCCAGGGAGGCGAGCGACACCTCGGCGGCGCTCGGGTAACGGAAGCGCACGTCGCGGAACTCAACCCGGCCGTTGCCGCGCGGCACCGGCATCGCGTCGGGCTTCTCGGTGATGGACGGGCGCAGGTCGAGCACCTCGAAGACCCGGTCGAAGGAGACGAGCGCGCTCATCACGTCGACCCGGACGTTCGACAGCGCGGTCAGCGGACCGTAGAGACGGGTCAGCAGCAGCGCCAGCTTGACGACGGTGCCGGCGCTGACCGCCCCGGTGACCGCCAGCCAGCCGCCGACGCCGTACGTCAGCGCCTGGGCCAGCGACGCGACGAGCAGCATCGCGACGAAGAACGTCCGCGAGTACATCGCGGACTGGATGCCGATGTCGCGTACGCGCTCGGCCCGGCGGGCGAACCGGTCGGCCTCCACCTCCGGCGCGCCGAACAACTTGACCAGGAGCGCGCCCGCCACACCGAACCGCTCGGTCATGGTCGCGTTCATCTTGGCGTCGAGGTTGTACGACTCGCGGGTGATCTCGGCCAGCCGCCGGCCGACCCGGCGCGCCGGGATGATGAAGATCGGCAGCAGCACCAGCGCCATCACGGTGATCTGCCAGGACAGCACGAGCATCGCCGCGGCGGTGAGCACGAGCTGGATGACGTTGCTGACCACGCCCGACAGCGTCGAGGTGAACGCCCGCTGGGCGCCGAGCACGTCGTTGTTGAGCCGGCTGACCAGGGCGCCGGTCTGGGTGCGGGTGAAGAACTGCAACGGCATCCGCTGGACGTGGTCGTACACCCGGGTGCGCAGGTCGAGGATGATGCCCTCGCCGATGCGGGCCGAATACCACCGCTGGACCAGGGAGAACAGCGCGTCGGCCACGGCGAGCGCGGCGATGATCAGGGCGAGCCGGACCACTGTCGAGCGGGCGTCGGCGCCGCCCTCGGCGATCGCGTCGATGACGTCGCCGGCGAGCAGCGGCGTGGCCACGCCGATCACCGCGGCGACGATGACGGTGATCAGGAAGACGACGATGTCGCGCCGGTAGGGCCGGGCGAACGCGACGATCCGCCGGGCGGTGCCGCGCTTGAGCTCGTGGGCGGAGACCTCGTCGCGGTTACGCAGCGACCGGAGCATGCTCCAGCCGCCCATGCCGCCGCCGGCCATGGGGTGGGACACTCGTCACCTCCGGGTCGTCGGGGCAGCATGAACCGTCGGAATCCATTCTCCCGACGCCTGTGACAACCTCGCGAGTAACCCAGATCTTCCCGGACGGTCCTTACGAAATCGCCGTCCCGGCTATTCGCCCCGCCCGGCCAGGTCCCGGATCCGCCGGGTCTGCGCCTCCCGCTCGGCGCGCTGCTGCTCGGCGTGCGAGCGGCCGGCCGCGCCCGCGAGCAGCGCCTTGATCTCGATGATCGCGTCCCGGTTGTTCGCGAGCAGCCCGGCGGAGAGGTCACGCACGGCGCCGTCCAGCTCGTCGTTGGGCACCACGAGCGTGGCCAGGCCGATCCGGTCCGCCTCGGTGGCGTCCATCCGCCGGCCGGTGGCGCAGATCTCCAGCGCCCGGGAGTAGCCGACCAGCTCGACCAGGCGGCGCGTGCCGGCCAGGTCGGGAACCAGACCGAGGGTCACCTCGGCCATCGAGAGCTTGGCGTCGGCGGCGAGCACCCGCATGTCGCAGGCCAGCGCGAGCTGGAAGCCGGCGCCGATGGCGTGGCCCTGCACGGCGGCGATCGACACCACGTCCGGCCGGTGCAGCCAGGTGAATCCGCCCTGGTACTCGGCGATCCGGTCGGCGCACTCCGCCTCCGGCATCGCGGCCAGCTCGGCGAAGGAGCCCGGCCCGGTCGCACCGGCGACCGCCAGGTCCAGGCCAGCGGAGAAGGCTCGCCCCTCTCCGCGTACGACGACGACGCGGACGTCGCCGGGCAGGTCGCGGGAGAAGTCGCTCATCGCGCGCCACATCGCCGGGGTCTGCGCGTTGAGCACGTCGGGCCGGCACAACGTCACCGTCGCGACCGGCCCGTCGCAGTCGAAGCGCACTCCGGTCGTCTCGGCGGTCACCGGACGCCCCGGAACGCGCTGGTGGACGACGCTGGGGGGCGGGTCACGCCTTCTTCCGGCGCCGGGCGCCGCCGCGCTGCCGCAGCTGCACCCCGGACTCGGTGAGCACACGGTGGATGAACCCGTAGGAACGGCCCGTCGAGGCCGCCAGAGCACGGATGCTCTCACCCCCGGTGTACCGCTTTACCAGGTCTTTGGCGAGCGTCTGGCGCTCGGCCCCGACGATCCGGCGACCCTTCTCAGTGCTGGTGGCTGTGCCGGTGGCTGCCATGCTGATTCCTCACGTCCCAGACTGTGCGGTTCGGATACGGTCCCACCTATTAGACCGCCTCGGACGATCATGCGCCAGATATCAACTATTCGCCAACCGACACGCTACGCAATGTCAGCTTCCCGATAGAGTGATCCTTCCGACCGGCTGATCCGTACCGCCCGGCCCGTACCCTGCCGGGGTGACCGAGCCGATCACCGCCGCGGCCGCCGCGGCCGGGGTGTTCGCCGCCACCAACCTCGACGACGTCGTCGTGCTCACCGTGCTGTTCGTGGCGTCCCGGCACAGCGGCCGGCCCCGGCCCTGGCAGATCGTTGCCGGTCAGTACGCGGGCATCGGCGCGCTCGTCGCGGTCGCGGTGGTGGCCGCCGCCGGGCTGCTCGTGGTGCCGGACCCGTGGCCCGGGCTGCTGGGGCTGCTGCCGATCGCGCTCGGCGTACGCGCGCTGCTGACCCGGCGCGACGACGACGAGCCGGCGGCGGTGGTCGGCAGCCTGCTCGGCGTCGCCGGGGTGACGATCGCGAACGGCGCGGACAACATCGCCGTCTACGTGCCGGTGTTCCGCGCCCTCGACCCGGTCACCGGCCTGATCTGGCTACTGGTGTTCGCCGTGCTGGTGGCGGTCTGGTGCGCGGCCGCCGCCGCGCTCGGCGGTCAGCCCCGGGTGGTGGCGCTGGTCGGCCGCGCCGGCCACTGGCTGGTCCCGGCGATCTTCATCGCCATCGGCGCGACCATCCTGCTCACCTCCGGCGTCCTCCCCCACCTGGCCGCCCTCCTGACCTGAC
>NZ_WBKS01000066.1:0-30700 GCF_008868145.1 Micromonospora sp. AMSO1212t | reverse complement strand
CAAACAAGGCCTCACCAACAAAGAGATCATCCGCTGCCTCAAGCGCTACATCATCCGCGAGGTCCACACCGCCCTCCTCGCCGACTACACCGCCCTCAACACCCCTTGACATCCATAGGAGCATCCGCTCACGCCTCCGGGCCGGCCTCGCCGAGCGTCTCCCGCCCGATCGGCGAGGCGGAGGGCTCCGGCGGCCGGTGCCAGGCCCGGCGGGCGTCGGCGAACGCGACGAGCGCCAGCACGAGGGCCACCGCGCCGAGCGCGAACATCGCCGGCACGGCCGCCAGCACGGGCAGGAGCAGCACCAGGACCAGCAGCCCGGCCAGCCGGGGGCGGGACACCCGGCCGAAGATCTCGTACTCGAACCGGGACCGGGCGGCCAGGAACAGCGCCGGGCCACCCACCACGAAGACCAGCCAGCTCGGCCGGGCCGTGTCGTACGGGTGGGCGATGACCAGCTCGTAGCCGACAGCGGCGCTGAGCACGCCGAGCACCATGAACAGATGGGTCTGCGCCGCCGACTCGGCCAGCCGCCCCGGCGTGCCGGCCATCCGCAGCGCCTCCGCCAGCAGGTGACCGGCCCGGTAGAAGTAGATGCGCCAGAGCAACGCCGTGATCACGAACGAGATGGCGAACGCCACCGCCGCGTCGCCGGAGAACTCCTTCCCGCTGTAGGTCACGCCGATCACCAGGATCGACTCGCCGAGCGCGATGAGGAAGATCTGCTGGTAGCGCTCGGCGAGGTGCTCCCCGGCGACGAGCCACTGCCGGATGGGCGACGCCCCGATCCACGGCAGCGGCCAGCCCAGCAAGGTGCCGAGGTGGTCCACCGCCAGCGCGACGACCCACAGCGCCAGGCGGGGACCGGGCAGCAGCGCGCCGGCGATCCACAGCGGGGCGCTGGCCGCCGCCCAGGCGGCCAGCCGCACCGGGACCAGACGCCGCGGGTGGCCGCGCAACGCCGCCGCGATCAGCAGCGGCCGGCCGACCATCACCACCACGTACGCGAGCGCGAACGGCAGCGCCCGCTCCTCCAGGGCGCGGGGCAGCGTCACGCCCAGCACCAGGCTGCCGAACATGGTGCCGACCACGACGACCTGGATGACGGCGCGCTCCGGCTCGTACCGGCTGGTGACCCAGGTGGTGATCGTCCAGACCTGCCAGAGCACCAGGAACAGCAGCAGGGTCTTGCCCACGTCGGCGGCCACCGCGCCGGCGGAGCCGTCGATGCCGTTGATCAGGCGCTGCGAGACCCGGGTCAGCGCGAACACGAAGACCAGGTCGAAGAAGAGCTCCAGGAAGGTGGCCCGCCCGGGACTGGACGCGGTACGCAGCAGCGCCCCGCCCCGCTGCTCGGTCATCGTCCGCCCCCGTCCCCCGTCCTGGCAACAAACGACAGCGGCGGCGGGCCGGTTGCGGCGGCGCGCGGCGGATCAGCCCTTCGCGGCCTTCGCCTCCGCCTTCATCCGCTGCTTGAACTCGCGTACCCGGCGCAGCGACTCCGGATCGGTCACGTCCGCGACCGACCGGTGGGCGTCCGCGTCGCCGTAGTCACCGGCCGCCTCGCGCCAGCCGTCCGGGGTGATCCCGAACCGCTTGCCGAGCAGCGCGACGAAGATCTGCGCCTTCTGCCGGCCGAACCCGGGCAGCTCGCCCACCCGGCGCAGCAGGTCCCGGCCGTCGGTCACGTCGGACCAGAGCCGGGCCGGGTCGCCGTCGTAACGCTCGACGAGCGCCCGGCACACCTCCTGCACGCGGGCCGCCATCGCCTTGGGGAAGCGGTGCAGCGCGGGCGGCCGGGCGAAGATCTCCACGAGCGCCTCCGGGTCGTACCCGGCCAGCTCCGCGGCGTCCGGCTCGTGGCCGAGCCGCTGCGCCAGCACGTGCGGGGAGGAGAACGCTTTCTCCATCGGCACCTGCTGGTCCAGCACCATGCCGAGGAGCAGGGCCAGCGGGCTGCGCGTCAGCAATTCGTTCGCCTGCGGGTCGATGGGCAGTGACAGCGTCATGGGGACCATCCTGCCGTCGATCGGGCGGCTCCGGGCACATCCCTGCCGACGGCGCGTGGGGTCTTGTCAGCAGGAGCGGGACGAGAGTGGGCTAGTAGTGCGCGAGGATCTGCGCGACCGGGTGACCCAGAAGGTCGGCCGCGCGGGCCAGTTCGTCGGTGTCGAGTTCGTATCTCGCCCTGGTCGCGTTCAAGGCGCTCACCTCGAAGCGAGCGAAGCCGATCGGCTCCTCGTAATGCAAGGTGTTCAGCTCCACCACGGCACCGCAGCAGGGCACTGCCACGTCCAGGTGGTCGAAACTCGTGCCGTTGTCGCGGACCAGGTCGCCGAGCCAATCCACGCTGATGGTTCCGGCACAGCGCGGGCACGTGATCCGCTCCGTGTACATGCCGGCGTCTATCAAGGTGACTCTGTCGTAGAAGGTGTGTTTCACCTCGTCGACCGCGTCACCGGGCCCGGAGAACAGGCTCGCCACGTAGGCGACGACGGCGGCTGCGGCTCGGGGGTCCGGCTGCCAGTTCGGATCCGTGGGCACCAGCCGGATGTAGTGATCGCTCACCGGGCTGGCGAGGTGCCCGTTGAGCCGGGGTCAGGCGTTTCCATGGTCAACGCCCCTGCCGGCCCAGCACGCCGAGGAGCAGGGCCAGCGGGCTGCGCGCCAGAAGTTCGTCGGCCTGCGGGTCGATGGGCGGGGAGAGCGTCATGGTGGACCATCCTGCCGCGCCGCCCGCCGCCCGCCGCCCGTCGCGGGCGCCGACTCCCCGACGACGTGCCGCGGCCCGGCGAACCTCTGCGAGGTCCACCGGGCCGCGGCCCACGGTGTGGTCAGGTCACCCGTGTCGTCAGTTGACGACGAAGAGCAGCCGGTTCGGCGAGCCCGAGCCCGGGCTGGTCACCTTGCCGGTGGTGGCGTTGCTGGTCAGGTAGCTGGCCACCTGAGCCGGGGTGTAGGAGGTGTTCGCGGACAGCACGAGCGCCGCCGCGCCGGCCACGTGCGGGGACGCCATCGAGGTGCCGCTGATCGAGTTGGTGGCGGTGTCGCTGGTCCGCCACGCCGAGGTGATCGACGAGCCCGGGGCGAAGATGTCCACGCAGGAGCCGTAGTTCGAGTAGGAGGCACGGGCGTCGGTGCTGGTGGTGGCACCCACAGTGATCGCCGAGGCGACCCGGGCCGGCGACGAGTTGCACGCGTTGGCGCTGGAGTTGCCGGCCGCGAGCGCGTACGTGATGCCGGAGTTGATCGAGTTGGCCACCGCGTTGTCCAGCGTGGTGCTGGCGCCGCCGCCGAGGCTCATGTTCGCCACGGCCGGCTTCACCGCGTTCGAGGTGACCCAGTTGACGCCGCTGATCACGCCGGCGGTGGTGCCGCTGCCGGAGCAGTTGAGCACCTTGACGGCCACCAGGCGCACGCTCTTGGCCACGCCGTACTTGGTGCCGCCGACGGTGCCGGCGACGTGCGTGCCGTGGCCGTTGCAGTCGGTGTTGTTGGTGTCGACCGTGTTGGTGCCCCAGGTGGCCCGGCCGCCGAAGTCGCTGTGCGTGGTGCGGATGCCCGTGTCGATGATGTAGGCGCGCACGTTGCTGGCGGTGTTCGGGTAGGTGTAGGTGCTGTTCAGCGGCAGGTTGCGCTGGTCGATCCGGTCGAGGCCCCAGGTGGCGCCGGTCTGGGTGCCCTGGGTGGTCATGACGCGGTCCTGCTCGACGTACTTGACGGCCGGGTCGGCGGCGAGCCGGCGGGCCTGGGCGGGCGTCATCTTCGCGCTGTAGCCGGTGAGAGCGGAGCTCCACACCGTGCCGACGTTGCCGCCGTAGCGCTTGGCCAGGCCGGCGGCCCGGTCCGGCACGGCGGTACGGGCGGCGAGGGTGTTCGCGGTGCCGACCGCGTCGCCCTTGAGCACGACCACGTAGCTGCCGCTGACGGCGTCGGCGGCGCCGGCGTACCGGATCTCCCCGGTGGGCGCGGCGAGAGCGGGCGTGGAGGCGGCGGCGGCGAAGGCCGCGGCGGCGGCCGTGACGGCGAGCGCACGCAGCGCGCGCCGCCGGGGAAGGGACACGTCGGGCATCGTCTGGCTCCCTACCGGGCGGCCCGGTTTGTGGCCGGATCGCCCCATCGACGGATGTTGGCAGGAATGCTAGCCAGAGATCGATAAACATGAAAGAGATAGCCGCCGATAGATGCGGTCGACATTATGGATTCGGCGGGTGCCGCGCCACGCCGGACGGCGCCCGGGGCAGGATGAGCACGTGGACCGTCACGACATGCTGCTCTCCCCCGCCGGGGTCGACGCGCTGCGCACCGCGCTGACGCTCGCCCGCTTCACCGCCAACGGGATCGCCGACCGCCTGGGCCCGCAGGCCACCGGCGCGGTGGCCCGCAACGACTACCGGGCCGCGCTGCGCGCCACCGAGGACCGGGACCGGCTGGCCACGCTGATCCGGGTGTTCATCTGCGACCAGACCGAGCCGGAGGCGGCGGTGGCCGCCGCGCTGGCCCCGCTCGCAGTGGACGAGGCGCTGGCCGGGGGCATCGTGGAGCGGCACGGCGACGGCCTGCGTGCCGGGGTCGACCTGGAGCCGTACGGCGACGAGTGGTGGGTGCTCGCCGACGTGCCGGCCAGCGCCCGGCCCGGGCGACCGCTGCACGCCGAGCACGTGCTGGGCATCGGCGGCGCCACCCAGACGCTGATCTCGGCCACCGTACGCCCGACCGTGGACACCGCGCTCGACCTCGGCACCGGCTCCGGTGTCCAGGCGCTGCACCTGGGCACCCACGCCCGCCGGGTCACCGCCACCGACGTCTCCGAGCGGGCGCTGCGGTTCGCCGCCACCACCGCCGCGCTCAACGGGCAGGACTGGGAGCTGCTGCGCGGCGACATGGTCGCACCGGTGGCCGGGCGCCGCTTCGACCTCGTGGTCAGCAACCCGCCGTTCGTGGTCGGCCCGGGCACCACCACGCACGTCTACCGCGACTCCGGCCGGGTCGGCGACGCGATCGGCGCGGAGCTGGCCGCCGCCGCGCCGGGCCTGCTCACCGAGGGCGGCACCATGCAGTACCTGGCGAACTGGGTGCACGTCACCGGCGAGGACTGGGCCGAGCGGGTCACCGGCTGGTTCGCCGGCACCGGCCTGGACGCCTGGGTGATCCAGCGCGAGGTGGCCGACCCGATGGCGTACGTGAACCTCTGGCTCACCGACGTCGGCGAGAGCGCCGACCCGCAGCGGATGGCGGCCTGGCTGGACTGGTTCGACGCGCACAAGGTCGAGGCGATCGGCTTCGGCATCGTCTCGCTGCGCCGCTCCGGCCAGGACCAGCCGGTGGTCCGGGTGGAGGACCTGCGCCAGCGGGTCGAGCCGCCGCTGGGCGACCGGATCGGCGAGTGGTTCGCCCGGCAGGACTGGCTGCGCGCCCGGGACACCGAGGGCCTGCTCGCCGCCCGCTACCGCGCCGCCGACGGGCTCCAGCTGCGGCAGGAGGCCACCATGGGCGACGACGGCTGGGCCGTCGACCGGCAGGTCCTGGCCATGCTACGCGGGCTGCGCTGGTCGGAGGAGATCGACCCGCTGGTGCTCGCCCTGGTCGGCGGCGCCGACGGCCGGCTGGCGCTGCGCGACCAGCTCGCCCTGCTGGCCGCCGCGCACGACGTGGCACCGGACGAGCTGGCCGAGGCGGCCGAGGCGGCCGGGCCGATCGTGGCGCACCTGGTCGAGCGCGGCATCGTCGAGCCGGTGACCGACTGATGCGGGCGGTGGTGCAGACCGTCGGCCGGGCCCGGGTGACAGTCGACGACGAGGTGACCGGTGAGATCGCCGACGGGCTGCTGGTGCTGCTCGGCGTCACCCACACCGACACCCCGCAGGTGGCCGCCACCATGGCCCGCAAGCTGCACGAGCTGCGGATCCTCGACGACGAGCGCAGCGCCGCCGACGTCGGGGCGCCGCTGCTCGTGGTCAGCCAGTTCACGCTCTACGGCGACGCCCGCAAGGGCCGGCGGCCGAGCTGGACCGCCGCCGCGCCGGCCGAGGTGGCCGAGCCCCTGGTGGACGCCGTGGTCGAACAGCTGCGCGCCCGGGGCGCGAAGGTGGAGACCGGCCGTTTCCGCGCCCACATGCTGGTGGAGAGCGTCAACGTCGGTCCCCGGACCCTCGTGCTGGACCTCTGAGGAGGATCAGAAGAACAACCCCCGGCGGGACAGCGACTGACGCAGCCAGCCGTCGAGCTGGGCGGCCCAGTCCGTGCGGTCCGCCGTCGCGTGGTCCACTGTGAACCGGCCGAACGCGTCGCGGCCCTCGGTGAACAGGCCGCCCCGCTTGTCCAGCTCCAGCACCACGTGGATCTGACGCGGATCGGTCACGAAGGTGACCTCCAGCTGGTTCATCGCGCCCGCGTACTGCGGCGCCGGGTAGAACTCGATCTCCTGGTAGAAGGGCAACTGCTGGTGCAGGCCGTAGATGTGTCCACGCTCGACGTCGGCGCGCGCGAAGCGGAAGCCCAGCCGTAGCAGTGCCTCCAGCAGCCGCTCGTGGGCCGGCAGCGGGTGCACCGCGACCGGGTCCAGGTCGCCCTTGTCCATCGCCCGGGCCACCTCCAGCTCGGTACGCAGACCCATCGTCATGCCGTGCAGGTGCTGGCCGTACAGGTCGGTCAGCGGCGTCTCCCACGGCACCTGGTAGCGGAACGGCACGTCGTGACGCTGCCCCGGCTCCAGCCGGAACGGGCCGGTCATCTGGGCCCGGCCGAACTCCTGGTTGACGTCGTACTCCGAATCGGAGCTCTCCACCTCGACCCGCGTGACCAGACCGAGTGCGACGTAGCTCACGTCCACCGGGTGGTCGCCACCGACCACCTGGATCCGGCCCTCCAGAACGCCGCCCGGGCGACAGTTCGGGTTGGCCAGCACCGTCTCGACCGACGGTCCGCCCACACCCATCGCCTGCATGAGCCGCTTGAAGACCACCACGTTCTCCGATCATCAGTGCCGGGCCGGCTCCGACGGCCGGTCGGTGGCACGGTAACCGCGCCGGGCAAGCGGATGCCGGATTCCCGCGAGGATTCCTGTCGGGTCTCCGATCGCCTCACTCCCGTCTCACGCCCCGACCGCCAAGCTGTTTGTCATCGGCCACCACCGCGTGGGCGGCACGGGACCGGTAGGCACGTCGGACACGGGGAGAACAGAGATGACCCAGCAGATGATCGAGCACCAGGACATGGACGTCACCCTCACGGACCTCGACGCCACCGACGAGCGCGGCGTCTCCACCGACCTGGTCCGGGCGTACCTGAACGGCATCGGCCGCACCAAGCTGCTCACCGCGGCGCAGGAGGTCGAGCTGAGCAAGCGGATCGAGGCCGGCCTCTTCGCCGAGGAGAAGCTGGCCACCTGCACCCCCGTCTCCGCCGAGCTGCGCGCGGACCTGGCGTTGATCGCGGCCGAGGGCCGCGCCGCCAAGGACCACCTGCTGGAGGCCAACCTGCGGCTGGTGGTGAGCATCGCCAAGCGCTACACCGGGCGCGGCATGGCCTTCCTCGACCTCATCCAGGAAGGCAACCTCGGCCTCATCCGCGCCGTCGAGAAGTTCGACTACACCAAGGGCTACAAGTTCTCCACCTACGCCACCTGGTGGATCCGCCAGGCCATCACCCGCGCCATGGCCGACCAGGCCCGCACCATCCGCATCCCCGTGCACATGGTCGAGCAGGTCAACCGGATGGTCCGGGTGCGCCGCGAGCTGTCGGTGTCGCTTGGCCGCGAGCCCACCGTGAGCGAGGTCGCCAAGGCGCTGGAGATCCCGGAGTTCCAGGTGATCGAGCTGATCTCCTACGACCGGGAGCCGGTCAGCCTGGACCAGGCCGTCGGCGAGGACGGCGAGAGCGCGCTTGGCGACTTCGTCGCCGCTGTCGACCCGCGCGCCGAGCCGGGCGACGCCGCCACGAACGGCGAGCTGCGCAACGAGGTCCGCATCGTGCTGGCCACGCTGTCCCAGCGGGAGCAGGCGGTGATCCGGCTGCGCTTCGGGCTGGACGACGGCCGGCAGCGCACGCTGGACGAGGTGGGCCGCGAGTTCGGCCTGTCCCGGGAGCGGATCCGGCAGATCGAGAAGGTCACGCTGCTCAAGCTGCGCGACCCGGAGCGTGCCAACCGGCTGGAGGCGTACGCCTGCTGATCCACCTCTACCCCGACAGGCCCCGGCGGTTCGCCGGGGCCTGTCGCGCTTGACCCGGGCGCTCCCGCCGTGTAGAACCGAATGGTTACACAACCAGGGGGTTATGAAAGTGTCCGCGGATCTGCTCGACGCCACCTTCGCCGCGCTCGCCGACCCCACCCGGCGGGCCATCCTCACCCGGCTGGCCGCCGGGGAGGCGACGGTCACCGAGCTGGCCGAGCCGTTCGCGATGAGCCAGCCGGCCGTCTCCAAGCACCTGAAGGTGCTCGAACGCGCCGGCCTGGTCACCCGGGGCCGGGACGCCCAGCGCCGCCCCTGCCGGCTCGACGCCCGGCCGCTGCGGGAGGCCGTCGCGTGGCTGGCGGACTACCGGGACTACTGGGCGGAGAGCTACGCGCGGCTGGACGAGGTGCTCGCCGACCTGACCGCCGGGGAGCAGCGGTGACCGGCCTGACCGTCACGCTGCACGGCGACCGGGAGATCCGGCTCAGCCGCGACTTCGCCGCTCCGCGCCGTCTCGTGTTCGCCGCCTTCACCCGGCCCGAGCTGCTGGTCCGCTGGTGGGGCGCGCGGGGCTGGCGTCTGGTCGAGTGCGAGGTGGACCTGCGGGTCGGCGGGCACTGGCGGTTCGTCTCCCGAGGGCCGGACGGCGACCTGATGGCCCAGGGCGGCACGTACCGGGAGGTCGGCCCGCCCGCACTGCTGGTCTGCACCG
The DNA here is from genome assembly GCF_008868145.1 of Micromonospora sp. AMSO1212t. Classification (NCBI taxonomy): domain Bacteria; kingdom Bacillati; phylum Actinomycetota; class Actinomycetes; order Micromonosporales; family Micromonosporaceae; genus Micromonospora; species Micromonospora sp. AMSO1212t. The sequence continues at coordinate 21,814 of NZ_WBKS01000066.1, read as the reverse complement.
AGCTGTTCGACGACCAGTCCTATCCGGGCGAGACGCTGGTGCGTCACGACTTCACCGGTTCGGCGGACCGGACCACAGTCGTCACCCACCTGCGGTACGCCACCGCGCAGGGCCGCGACACCGTCCTGCGCTATCCGATGACCCGCGGCCTGAGCGAGGCGTTCGACCGGCTCGCGGCAGTGCTGCACACCGATTCGACGACAGGAGCGACGACATGAACTGGACGCTGGAAGTGGTGGTCGTACCGGTCTCCGACGTGGACCGGGCCAAGGAGTTCTACGCGCAACGGCTCGGCTTCGTCCTCGACCACGACACGGACCTGGGCGGCGCGGGGCGGATCGTCCAACTCACTCCCCCGGGCTCCGGGTGCTCGATCGTCCTCGGCCGGGGCGTCGTACCGGAGATGCCGCCGGGCTCCCTCAAGGGCCTGCAACTCGTCGTGCCCGACCTGGAGCGGGCGCACGCCGAACTGGTCGAGCGGGGCGTCGAGGTGAGCGAGATCCAGGTGATGGGTCAGAACCCGCGCCCGGTGCCGCACCCGCTGGACAACGTCGGCTTCGTCTTCTTCCGCGACCCGGACGGCAACGAGTGGGCCGTGCAGCAGATCTCCGAGCGCGGCTGAGGTCTACAACCTTCGCGGGCCGGTGTCCGGGCGGGCGGCCTCGGCACCGGTACGCACCGTGGCGTGCAGCACCGAGATGCCGTCCGGCCGGGCCAGCACCGGGTTGAGCGTGAGCGACCGCACCCGCGGCTGCTCGTCGGCGAGCCGGCCGACCCGCACCAGCAGGTCGACCAGGGCCGCCCGGTCCACCGGTGCGGCGCCCCGGTGCCCGTGCAGCAGCGGCGCCGCGCGGGGCTCGTCGACCAGCTCGGCGGCGTCCCGGTCGGTGAGCGGGACCGCCCGCCAGGCCCGGTCGCCGAGCAGCTCGGTCGCCACGCCACCCAGCCCGAACCCGACCACCGGCCCGAACGCCGGATCCTCCACCAGCTCCACCACGCACGCCACGCCCGGCGCGACCATCGGCTGGACCAGCACCTCCGCGCCGAACACCGGCGCCATCTCGGCGTACGCGCGGCGCAGCGCGGCGGCGTCGGCCAGGTCGAGGCGTACCGCGCCCAGGTCGAGGCGGTGCCGCAGCCCGGGGGCGGCGGCCTTGAGCGCCACCGGCCAGCCGAGCCGCTCCCCCACCGCCGCCGCTTCCTCGGCCGAGCGGGCCGGCACCGAGTCCACCACGTCGATCCCGTACGCGCGCAGCAACGCCGCCGAGTCGGCGCCGTCGGGCCGCAGCGCGGCGTGCCCCGCCGTCCGGTCCACGTCGGCCAGTTCCGGCAGCACACCGGCGGGCCGGCGAAGCCAGTCCGCGTACGCGGTCACCCGGCCCAGCGCGCGCACCGCTTCCTCCACACTCGGGTACGCCGGCACCCCGGCCGGCACCAGCCCGGCCAGGAACGTCGCCACCACCGGCTTGCCGGTGACCCGCGCGTCGGGCAGCGCCGCCGCGAAGTCGGCCACCGGATCGGCGAGCTGGCCCGGCAAGGGCGGCGCGAACACGGCCACCACGGCGTCCACCCGCTCGTCGGCGACCGCCTCGCCGAGCGCGGCGGCGTACGCGGCGGCCCCGGCGCTCGGCCCGACGTCCTGCGGGTAGCCGTCGGCAACGGCCAGTCCCTGGGCGGCGCAGGCGGTCGCGGCCAGCCCGGTCAGCGCCGACGAGTTGCCCACCACCGCCACCCGCCGCCCGGCCGGCAGCGGCTGGTGGGCCAGCAGTACACCCACGTCGAGCAGCTCGGACACGGTGTCCACCCGGATCACCCCGGACTGGGCGAACAACGCGCTCACCGCGGCCGCGTCCAGCGCGGGCGCCTCCCCCACCCCCGGCGGCCGGGCCAGCGAGGCGAGCGCCACCACCGGCTTGCTGCGGCCGATACGCCGGGCCAGCCGGGCGAACTTGCGCGGGTTGCCGAACGTCTCCAGGTAGAGCGTGATGACGTCGGTCGCCGGATCGTCCTGCCAGTACTGCAACAGGTCGTTGCCGGACACGTCGGCCCGGTTGCCGGCCGAGACGAAGCTGGACAGGCCGAGCCCGCGCCGGGACGCCTCGGCCAGCAGCGCCACCCCGAACGCGCCGGACTGACTGAACACGCCGACCCGCCCCGACGCGGGCAGCACCGGCGCGAGCGTGGCGTTGAGACGTACCGCCGGGTCGGTGTTGGCGACGCCGAGGCAGTTCGGGCCGACCACCCGCATGCCGGCCAGGTGCGCGGCGCGGACCAGCGCGCGCTGCGCCGCCGCGCCGGCCGGGCCGGACTCGGCGAACCCGGCCGAGATCACCACCAGGCCGTGGGCGCCCGCGCGGGCCGCGTCCCGGACCACGTCGGTCACCGAGTCCGGCGGGACCGCCACCACCGCCAGGTCGACGTCCTGGCCGGCGTCGGCCGCCGACGGGTACGCGGACAGCCCCGCGACCGTCGACGCGCTCGGGTGCACCGGCACGATCGCCCCGGCGAAGCCGCCGTCGCGCAGGTGCCCGAGCAACGCCGCGCCGACGCCCTGGCCGGTGGTGCTGGCGCCGTACACGGCGATGCCGCGCGGCGCGAGCAGCCGGGCGATCGACCGGGCCTCGGTGCGGTGCTCCCGGCCGCGCTGCACCGCAAGCGTCGCCTCGGTGGGCGCGATCGGGAAGTTCAGGTGCACCACGCCGTCGGCGTACTGGCGCTGGACCTGGTAGCCGAAGTCGGCGAAGACCCGCAGCATGGTGCCGTTCGCGGGCAGCACCTCCGCGACGAAGTGCACGATGCCGTTGCGCCCGGCCGCGTCGGCCAGGTGCTCCAGCAGCACCGAGCCGATGCCCCGGCCCTGGTAGGCGTCCTCGACCACGAACGCCACCTCGGCCTCCGGCGAGGCGGGGCCGAGCCGCTCGTACCGGCCGACCGCGACGATCCGCTCGCCGGCCAGCACCACGAACGCCTCCCGGTCGCGGTGGTCGACGTTGACGAAGCGCTTCAGGTCGCGTTCCGGGATACGCGGGTACGGCGAGAAGTACCGCAGGTATCGGGTGCGCTCCGAGAAACGGCCGTGCATGGCCACGATCTCGGGCGCGTCCTCCGGACGGATCTGTCGCAGCTGGACGGTCGTGCCGTCGCTGAGCAGCACGTCCAGCGGTTGTTCGACGGTGGTCACCGGTCGGTCCTCCCCTGCCGCCGGCTCAGTCGCGCGGGTCGTGCGGATCGAGCCCGAGCAGCGGGAAGACGGCCTTGCGGGTGGCCGCGACGGCCCGGTCCACCGCGTTCGGCTCGCCGCTGGGCTGCCACGGCTGGTACGACGGGTCCACGTCGTCGGTCATCCGCAACGGCACCTCGTGCCCGGGTCGCCGCCGCGCGGCCAGCTCCCGCCAGCCGGGCGGGGTCAGCGTGGCCGGGTCGACCGGCTCGCCGGTGGCGATCGCGAGCAGGTGCGTCCAGGCCCGGGGCACCACCTCGACCAGCGCGTACCCGCCGCCGCCGGTGGCGACCCAGCGGCCGTCGCACAGCTCGTCGGCGAGCGCCCGCAGCGTGCGGTAGGTGGCCCGCTGCCCGTCCACGGACAGGTGCAGGTCGGCCAGCGGGTCCTTGCGGTGCCCGTCGGCGCCGCACTGCGTGACCAGCACCTGCGGCCGGAACGCGCGCAGCACCGACGGCACGATCGCGTGGAACGCCCGCTGCCAGCCGGCGTCGGCCACCCCCGGCGGCAGCGGCACGTTGACGGCGGTGCCCTCCGCGCCCGGGCCGCCGGTCTCGTCCGGGAACCCGGTGCCGGGGAACAGCGCGAGCGGCGTCTCGTGCAGGCTGATCGTGAGCACCCGCGGGTCGCGGTAGAAGATCTCCTGCACGCCGTCGCCGTGGTGCACGTCCACGTCCACGTACGCGATCCGCTCCGCGCCGAGGTCGAGCAGCCGCGCGATGGCCACGGCCGGGTCGTTGTAGACGCAGAACCCGGCGGCCCGGGCGGGCATCGCGTGGTGCAGCCCGCCGGCCACGCTCACCGCGCGCCGGGCGTCGCCGCGCCACACCGCCTCGGCGGCGGCCGTCGTGGCGCCGGCGATCAGCGCGCTCGCCTCGTGCATCCCGTCGAAGACCGGATTGTCCGACGTGCCCAGACCGAAGCCGGCGAACAGCGGGTCGCGCGGCGCGGACCGGACCGCGTCCAGGTAGGCCGGATCGTGTACGCGGGTGAGCAGCGCGTCGTCGGCCGGCTCGGGCTTGACCAGCCGCACGCCGGGCCGGTCCAGCACACCCAGCTCGCGGGCGAGCGCCATGGTCAGCTCGACCCGGACCGGGTCGAGGGGATGGTCGCCCATGTCGTAGGCGAGGAGACCCTCGTCCCACACCACCACCGTGTCGTCGGCCATGCGGCCATCGTCGCACGTGGGCCGGGACGCGCCCACCAGTCGTGCGCTCACCGGCCGGACGTGCCACCGGTCGCGACCGGACGGTCCGGGTCGGCCACCCACTCGCTCCACGAGCCGACGTACAACGCGGCGTCCGGACGACCGGCCAGGTGCAACGCGAGCACCGCCTGCGCTGCGGTCACCCCGGAGCCGCAGTACGCGCCGACCGGCGCGTCCGCGTCCACCCCGGCGGCGGCGAACCGCTCCCGGAGCGCCTCGGCGCCGGGGAACCGGCCCTGCGTGACGTACTCCGGGGCGGGCAGGTTGACCGCGCCCGGCACGTGCCCGGCGACCGGGTCGACCGGCTCGTGCTCGCCCCGGTAGCGCGGCGCGGCCCGTACGTCGATCAGCACGCCGGGCTCGGCGGCGGCGAGCCGGGCGGCAGCGGCGGCGTCCAGCACCGGCAACGCGCCGGGCGCCACTGTCACGTCGCCCGGCGCCGGGGCGGGCACGCTCGTGTCGACCGGCAGGCCGGCGGCCGTCCAGGACGGAAAGCCACCGTGCAGCACCCGCACCTGGCGGTGCCCCGCCCAGCGCAGCGTCCACCAGGCGCGGGCGGCGGACATGCCGTCGCCGCCGTCGTACACCACGACGGGATGACCGGCGCGGACGCCCGCGGCCCGCAGCGCGGCCTGCAACGCCGCCGGGTCCGGAAGCGGGTGCCGCCCGGCGGCGCCGGGCCGCCCGCACAGCTCGGTGTCCAGGTCGACGAAGACGGCGCCCGGCAGGTGGCCGGCGGCGTAGTCGTCGCGCCCGGGCGGGCCGGTCAGCCGCCAGCGGACGTCGAGCAGGGTCGGCGGGTCGGCGTGATCGAGTTCGGCGGCGAGCCGGTCGGGCTCGACCAGCAGGTCTGCGGTGACGGGCATGCGGCCCAGTCAACACCATTCGGCCCGCCACCTCCGGCTTCGTCGGCGTCGATGGTCGGTGGGAGCGGGTACCATCGGAGCCCAGGAGGCCGCAGACGTGAAGCACGACCTTGTTGACACCACCGAGATGTACCTGCGCACCATCCTCGAACTCGAGGAGGAGGGGGTGCCGCCGCTTCGTGCCCGCATCGCCGAGCGGCTGAAGCAGAGTGGTCCGACCGTCAGCCAGACCGTCGCCCGCATGGAGCGTGACGGCCTGCTCACCGTCGAGGGCGACCGGCACCTGACTCTCACGCCGCAGGGCCGCAACACCGCCGTGTCGGTGATGCGCAAGCACCGGCTGGCCGAGTTGCTGCTGGTGAACGTGATCGGGATGCCCTACGAGGAGGCCCACGAAGAGGCCTGCCGGTGGGAGCACGTGATGAGCGACGCGGTGGAGAAGCGGGTCTTCGACCTGCTCAACCGCCCGACCCGCTCGCCGTACGGCAACCCGATTCCCGGCCTGGCGGAGCTGGGCGACCCGGGCCAGCTGCCTGCCGACGCCGTCGAGGGCGAGCGCAACCTGGCCTTCCCCGGCCTGTCCGGCCCGGTCGTGGTGCGGCGGATCTGCGAGAGCGTGCAGACCGACTCCGACGTGCTCCGGCAGTTGCACGCCGCCGGCGTCGACCCGGGCGCGACCGTGACGGTGGCGCAGGAACGCGACGCCGTCTTCATCGACCGTTCCGGCGACCGGGTCCGCCTGCCCCGCGAGGTGGCCTCCCGGGTGTTCGTCGCGGCCCGCTGACTCGACCTTCGGTCAGAGCTGCCTGGTGTCGATCACCTTGGCCAGCGTGACCAGCTTGCCGGCCGTCTTCTCCGCCTCCGCCTTCGCGGTGCCGGCCGGGGCGGTCCAGCGCAGGGTGGCCAGCCGTCCCTCGGTGGCCAGCCAGCCGACCTCGGCGGCCGGGCCGGACTTCGCGGTCTTGGGCAGCGTGCGCCGGTAGGCGGCCTTGCCCAGCTTGCTGATCTTCGCCGCGCCGCTCGGCTGCACGTCCAGGGCGAACGTGGCCGCGTCGATCGACGTCTCGGTGACCGACAGCGTCAGCTCCGGCAGCACCGCCCCGGCCGCGCGGACCACGCACGTGTGGGTGTCGCCCCGCTCGGTGGCCGCCGCCACGTCGAACGTGCCGCCGGTGTGCTCGGCGATCACCGCGAAGTCGAGCAGCCGGCACGCCCCGCCCGAGGACGCCGCCGCGACCGGCACCGGCGGGGGCGGGGGCGGCGGCCCGGACTCGGTCGGCGCCTCGGTGCAGCCGGCGGCGAGCAGGACGGCCGGGACGGCCAGCCAGATACGGGCACGCACGGGAGACCTCCGCGGTCGGCGGCGGGTCCGACCCGCCGGAGTTCCGTCGGACACCGTACGGGGTGCCCCAGCGGGGACGGAAGCCCCTAATCGGCCACGTACGGACAGTGCCGACACCCTCGCCCGCAGCACGTGCCGCGTCGGGCCAGGAAGCCGGCGCTGAGCACGAACAGCCCGGTCTCCGGATCCAGGTAACCGGCCTCCCCGGCGGCCAGGGCGGCGGCGTGCACGGCCAGGATGCGCTCCCGCCCGGGATGATCCGGCGACAACCGCGACCGGTGCGGTTCGGTAAGCGGCCGGTCCGCCAGCTCCTCACTCACCGCTGGAGTGTAAGGAGTGGCCCCCATACCGTCGCGCCGCGCCCTGGGTGCCCACGCTGGCGCCTCCCGTCGCGCCGGCCATCCGGGAGGGACACTAAGACCGGATGCGGTTCCGCCGTGAACCGGTCCGCGCCGGCCGGGCATGAACGGGTGTGACGAACAAGATGCGCCGGGCCGAGGCCCACGAGCGGGGACATCCCGGGGTCGGGCCGCCCGACGAGCCGTCGGACGACGACGTGATACGCGCGTCCCTCGCCGAGCCGGAGCGATTCGCGCCGTTGTTCGACCGGCACGCCGTCCCCGTGCACCGTTACCTGGCTCGCCGCGTCGGTCCGCCGGCGGACGACCTCCTGGCCGAGACCTTCCTGGTCGCATTCCGGCGGAGGGCGTCGTACACCTCGGACGTCGGCGTACGGCCGTGGCTCTTCGGGATCGCCACCAACCTCGTGCGCCGGCACGTGCGGACCGAGGAACGCCGCTACCGCGCGCTGGCCCGGCTCGCCGCCGGCGAGTCGACACCGTCGGTGATCGAGGACGCGATCGACCGGCTGGACGCCGGCGCCCTACGCCGGGACCTGGCCCTGGCGCTGGCCTCGCTGCACCGGCGGGACCGGGACGTCTTGCTGCTCACCGCGTGGGCGGACCTGTCGTACGAGCAGATCGCCGCCGTGCTCGACATCCCGATCGGCACCGTCCGTTCCCGCCTGCACCGTGCCCGCCGACTCACCCGACTCGCGCTCGCCCTCGAGGAGCCGACATGAACGAGATCAACCTGCTACGGACGCACGGGCCGGACGCCCCGGAAGCGTCCACCGAGACGCTCCGCCTCGCGAAGGACCGCCTCGCCGGCGAGTTCACCGCCGCACCCGTACGCCGGACCGTCCCGCCGCTGCGGCGGCGGACGCTCCTGGTGGCGGCCGGGGCCACGGTGGTGGCCGGGGCGGGCATCGGCCTCGCGGTACGTCCGCTCGACCGATCGGCGGAGCCGTTGACCCTGGTGGCTGCGACGATCCCGGAGTTTCCGCTGACCCTGCGGTCGCGGCCGGCGACGCTGGACCCACCTCGCTACAGCTACGCTCCGGGCCAGTTCCTCGCCGTGTACCTGTCCCGCAGCGCCGCCGACGACGTCTACCTCTCCGTCTGGGACAGCCGACCGGCACGGATCGCGAAGACGTCGCGTCCGGTGGCCGTCGCAGGCCGCCCGGCCGAGATCTACGAGGAGCCGAACCCCGGCGGACCGCGCCGGCTCGCCATGTCGTGGGAACGCAGGCCCGGTCAGTGGGTGTCGCTGACCGGCCACGGCATGTTCGCCGACGACGCGGCGCTGCTCCGGCTGGCCGAGCACGTCGTCGACGAGCCGCAGCAGGTGCCGCTGCGGGTTCATCTGGCGCCGCGCGGTTGGCGGGTCGCCATGTTCAAGGACGACACCATCCTGACCCTGCGGGGCGACTCCCCCGACGAGACGCTCACCGTGCAGGTGGTGCCGCACGGTGACCCGGACCTGCTGCGCAACGTGATGGGAGCCCGGGAGGAGCGACGGGTCACGGTGGGCGGCCGGGAAGCCCGTCTGATCCGCGCCGACAAGATCTGGTTGCTGCAGACCGAGGTGCCCGGCGGGGCGGTGGTCAACCTGCAGCTGCCGTTGCGGCTCTCCGTCGACCAGGTCGTCGCGATCGCCGAGCAGGTCTCGGTGACTCCGCGCCGGCCCTGACCGACCCCTGCCGGCACCTGTCCGGTCGGCCTCCTGCCTAGTTGCCGCCCGGGCCGCCGTCGGTCCCGAGGCGTTCCAGGTACGGCACGAACGCCTCGGGACGCTCGAACATCGAACGGTGCCCGGCGCGCGGGATCACCAGGTGGTCCTTGCGCGGTGCTTCAAGCTGCGCGTACCACTCGTCGAACAGGCGCAGCCGGCCCGGCACCTCCTGAGCGCCATCCACGAAGTACGCCGGCACCGCGAGCTGCCGCACGTCACGCCGGAAGTCGACCTCCTGCAACCGTGGGTAGAGCACGTCCCAGCCGTCCAGGAAACCGAACAGGTGCACCTTCTCCAGCAGGCTGTACTCGGACACGCCCAGGTTGCCGACGGTCCCGGTCTCGTCCTCGCTCGCGCCTTCCCGGTCGACCGGGAAGGCCCCGGCCTCGTTGGCCAGCAACGGCTCGTACGCCCAGACGTCGCGGTAGGGCGGCGGACCCTGCGCGGTCATCCGGTCCGCGAGCGCCGTCCGGCTGGTGCGGCGGGCCCAGGCCACGGTGTCGGCGTACTGGCTGCGGTCGGCCTCGCGCAGGCTCACCACCTGCCCGACGCCCACGTACGCGGCGAACAGTTCCGGGTGCTGTCGCACGGCGAGCAGGCCGGCGATGGTGCCACCGGAGTGCGCGACCAGGTGGATCCGATCCCGGCCCAGCCGTGCCCGCAGGTGCCGGGCCACCGCGACCAGGTCGTCCACCTCGTCGTCCAGGTGCCAGTCCGACGCGGCGCGGAATCCCGACCACGAGCGTGGCCCGCCGGCACGGTCCCAGACGGCCACCACGAATCGGCGCTCCAACTCGGGCAGGTGGCGACGGACCGAGCCGATCTCCGAACCGCCGGGCGGCCCGGGTACCACGAGCAGCACCGGAGCGCTCCGGTCCGTACCCCGGATCAGCAGGCCCAGCTCGCGCCCGGACGAGCCGACGGTGTCGAAGCGGGCGATGCCGCCGGGGATCGGGTCGGTGCGGCCCGGCACGGCCGCGCCGACGGTGACGAGCGCGAGCAACGCGGCCAGCAGACCGACGCCGACCCGGCCCAGCCGGCGCGGCACCGGCCGGCGCGGCGGCACGGCGTCGAGGCGGCGTGCCAGGCCGGCGCCGTAGGCGGCGCCGATCAGCAGCGGCAACAAGGTCAGCAGCCCGTGTACGCCCCGGCCGGCGAGCAGCGCCACGACACCGAAGCCGGACAGGTGCGGACGGTCGACGGTGGGCCCGCGCAGCCGCAGCCGGACCAGCTCGACAGCCACCGCGAAGATCACCGGCGCGACGAGCATGAACCAGCGGGACCGGCCCAGCCACCCGGCGGCCAGCCCGACGGCGAGGCTCACCGCGACGGAGGCGAGTGCCGCGCCCACTGCGCCGGGCCCGCGCGGAGTCCACCAGCCGGCGGCCGCACCCCAGAGCAGCGGCAGCGTCGACGCGAGGAGCATCCGGGTGCGCATGACGTCTCCCTTCGCCGAGATCGTCAACCCTAGCCAGAGCGGCCACTCTTCGCTGCCCCGCCATCACGCGCAGTGTCGGTCGGCTCCGCCGCCTGGTGTGGGCCGGAGGGTTCAGCCGGCCGGACGCTGCGCGAGCAGGAACGCCTGGGACTGCCGCTCCCTGCCGACCGGCGCGCGGACCGTCGTCGCCGACACCTCGAACCCGGCCGCCGTGAGCTGTGCGGCCAGCCGATCCGGCGACAGCCAGTAGACGTCGAAGGCGACGGAGTGGCCGTATGCCTGCTCCCGTCGGTCGAGCCGGTCGCCGGCCTTCACCGCGAGCAGCAGGTGACCGCCCGGGACGAGCACCCGGTGGAAACCGGCGAACACCTCCGGCAGCAGCTCCGGTGGCAGGTGGATCACCGAGTACCAGGAGACCAGCCCGGCCAGCGATCCGTCCGGCACGGCCAGCGCGGTCAGCGAGCCGACCTCGAAGCGCAGGTCCGGGTACGCGCGGCGGGCCACCGCCACCATGCCGGGCGACAGATCGACCCCGCTGATGTCCAGGCCGAGCCGGTGCAGATGGGCGGTGACGCGGCCGGTGCCGCAGCCCACCTCCAGCACTGGTCGGCCCCGCCCGACCGTCTCGGCGAACGCGGCCAGCAGGGCCCGGTCCAGCGGCGGTTCCACGACGTCGGGCAGCAGCCGCGCATAGTCCTCGGCGACGGCGTCGTAGGCGGCACGCGTCTCGACCAGCCAGGCAGGTTCGGTCACGCCCGCCGACCCTAGTCACGCGTGTCCGCCCTCGCCCGCCCCTGTCTTCGTTGACCATGAAGTTGACGGCCGTCGCGTCGGCGTGTCGCGCCGTCAACTTCATGATCCCCGGGGGCAGGGCACCCGGACGGGCGCGTCGGGTCAGGTTAGCCAGGTGAGGGACTGGCCGTGACCGGTCGTCCAGGCCACGGGACGGCCGTCCAGGGCCAGGACGTTGTGGAAGCCTTGGGCGGGCGGCTCGGGCAGGTCGGCGTGGGGCAGCACCGACGGGTCCTCGTTGGCTATCCAGTGGCCGGGCAGGGTCCGGACCAGCGCGGTGAACGCCTCCCGCCGTGGCGGCGGCACCTGGTACAGCACCGAGCTGTGGAACACCACGAGCGTCGCCCCGGCCGGGGCCTGCGCCGCCAGCGCCGGCAGGTCGTCGACCAGGTCACCGCGTACCAGCAGCGGCGGGTCGGCCGCCGCGACCGCAGCCGCCGCGCGCAGCCGCTCCCGGCGGTGCCGGTGCTCCGGCCAGATCAGCGCGTCCAGCCAGGCCACGTCGGCCGGGTCGGTGACGTCGAGCGGGTTCACGTCGAGCCCGGCCCGCCACACCACCTCCGGGCGCCGCTCCGGCGGCTCGGTGCCCGTCAGGTCACAGTCGAGCACCGGCCCGCCGTCGCCGACCAGCCGGTCGCCGTAGCGGTACGCGTACCGGTCGGGGTAGAGGCACAGCCCGGCGGACGCGCCCACCTCCAGCAACGCCAGCGGCTGCGGCAACGCGGCGAGCAGCGGCAGCAGCACCGCGCAACGCCCCGCCTCGTTCGTCTGCGTCGCCCGCACGCGCATCTGCGCCGCGACGTCGCGCCAGTGCGCGATCACGTACGCCCGGAACGCCGCCGGGTCGTCCACCGGCCCGCCGTGCAGCCGCACCACCCCGAACAGCAGGTTCGGCTGACGCTTGGCCGGCGGCAGCGTGTCGAGCAGGGCGAGCAGTTCCGGGTCACCGGCCACCGCCCGCGACAACCGCTCGTACGCCGGGGACACGCCGCGCGTCTCACGCTCGGCGAAGACCCGATAGATGTCTGCCGTGCTCATCCCCCGAGCATTCCAGCTCGCGTACACGATGGGGTGTGACAGTGAGCACGCGCGAGCGCGGCAGGGAAGTCCCTGCCGCGCTCGCGTCTTCGGTCGGTCGTCAGCTGCAGCCGCTGGTGGAGCCGCAGCCCTCGCAGACGTAGCAGCTACCGGCGGGTCGCATCTTCGTGCCGCAGGTGAAGCAGAGCGGCGCGTCGGCGGCCTTGCCGATCACGGCCTCCAGCAGCTCGGTGCTGGAACCCACGGACGGCGCGGGCTTGACCGCGGCGACGTCGGCCATCTCCTGCGCCGGCTGCGCGACCGGGCCGGTCTTCGGCTCGGGCGCCTCGACCGGGGCGGAGGAGGCCATCGCGGTGAGGTCCGCACCGCTCGCCTCCGCCTCCGCCTCGGCCGCGAGCTGGGCGGCCCGCTCCTTGGCGGTGAAGATGCCCAGTTCGGCGCGGCGGTCGTATGGCAGGAAGTCCAGCGCCAGGCGACGGAAGATGTAGTCCATCACCGAGGCGGCCATGCGAACGTCCGGGTCGTCGGTCATGCCGGCCGGCTCGAAGCGCATGTTCGTGAACTTGCTGACGAACGTCTCCAGCGGGACGCCGTACTGCAGACCGATGGAGATGGCCACCGAGAAGGCGTCCATCACGCCGGCCAGGGTCGAGCCCTGCTTCGACATCTTGAGGAAGACCTCGCCGAGGCCGTCGTCCGGGTACGACGAGGCGGTGAGGTAGCCCTCCGCGCCGCCGACCGAGAACGAGATGGTCTCCGACGGGCGCTTCTTCGGCAGCCGCTTGCGCACCGGGCGGTACTCGACGACCTTCTCCACGACCTTCTCCGGCTCGGCGGCCGGGGTCTGGGTCTGGACGGTGCCCTTGCTCGTCTTGGCGGCCGACAGCGGCTGGCCGACCTTGCAGTTGTCCCGGTAGATCGCCAGCGCCTTGAGGCCGAGCTTCCAGCCCTCGAAGTAGATCTTCTCGACGTCCTCGACGGTGGCCTGCTCCGGCATGTTCACCGTCTTGGAGATGGCGCCGGAGATGAACGGCTGGACCGCCGCCATCATCCGCACGTGGCCCATCGGCGCGATCGACCGCTCGCCCATGGCGCAGTCGAAGACCGGGTAGTGCTCCGGCTTGAGGCCCGGGGCGTCCACCACGTGCCCGTGGTCGGCGATGTGCTCGACGATCGCCTCGACCTGCTCCTCGGGGTAGCCGAGGCTGCGCAGGGCGCGCGGCACGGTCTGGTTGACGATCTGCATCGAGCCGCCGCCGACCAGCTTCTTGAACTTCACCAGCGCCAGGTCCGGCTCGACGCCGGTGGTGTCGCAGTCCATCATCAGGCCGATGGTGCCGGTCGGGGCGAGCACGCTGGCCTGCGAGTTGCGCCAGCCGTGCTTGTCGCCGAGCTTGTTGCCCAGCGTCCACTGCTTGGTCGCCTCGCGCTGCACGGCGGTGCCCACGGTGCCGGTCGGCTTGATCGCGTCGTTGGCGGCGGCGTGCTTGCGCATGACGCGCTTGTGCGGCTCGGCGTTACGGGCGTAGCCGTCGTACGGGCCGACGATGCCGGCCAGCTCGGCGGAACGGCGGTAGGCGGTGCCGGTCATCAGCGAGGTGATTGCGGCGGACACCTCCCGGCCCTGCTCCGAGTCGTACGGCAGGCCGGTGGCCATCAGCAGCGCGCCCAGGTTGGCGTACCCGATGCCGAGCTGCCGGTAGGCGCGGGTGGTCTCCCCGATCTTCTCGGTCGGGAAGTCGGCGAAGCAGATCGAGATGTCCATCGCGGTGATGACGAACTCGACCGACTTGACGAACTTCTCCACCTCGAAGCCACCGTCGGCGCGGAGGAACTTCATCAGGTTCAGCGAGGCCAGGTTGCACGAGGAGTTGTCCAGGTGCAGGTACTCCGAGCACGGGTTCGACGCGGTGATCCGCCCGGTCTCCGGGCAGGTGTGCCAGTCGTTGATGGTGTCGTCGTACTGCAGGCCCGGGTCGGCGCACTCCCACGCGGCCTGGGAGATGGTGCGGAACAGCTTCTTCGCGTCGATCGTCTCGATGGTCTGCCCGTCGAGCCGGCCGCGCAGGTCGAAGCCGCCGCCGTTCTCCACGGCGGTCATGAACTCGTCGGAGACGCGGACCGAGTTGTTGGCGTTCTGGTACTGCACGCTGACGATGTCGGCGCCGCCCAGGTCCATGTCGAACCCGGCGTCGCGCAGCGCGCGGATCTTGTCCTCCTCGCGCGCCTTCGTCGCCACGAACTCCTCGATGTCCGGGTGGTCCACGTCGAGGATGACCATCTTGGCCGCGCGCCGGGTGGCGCCACCGGACTTGATGGTGCCGGCGGAGGCGTCCGCGCCGCGCATGAAGCTGACCGGGCCGGAGGCGGTGCCGCCGGAGGAGAGCAGCTCCTTCGAGGAACGGATGCGGGACAGGTTGACCCCGGCGCCGGAGCCGCCCTGGAAGATCCGCCCCTCCTCCTTGTACCAGTCGAGAATGGAGTCCATCGAGTCGTCGACCGACAGGATGAAGCAGGCGCTGACCTGCTGCGGCGACGGCGTGCCGACGTTGAACCAGACCGGCGAGTTGAAGCTGAACACCTGGTGCAGCAGCATCCAGGTCAGCTCGTGCGCGAACACCTCGGCGTCGGCCGGGGTGGCGAAGTAGCCGTACTCCTCACCGGCGGTGCGGTAGGTGTCGACCACCCGGTCGATCAGCTGCCGCAGCGACCACTCCCGCTCCGGGGTCCCCACCGCGCCCCGGAAGTACTTGGTGGTCACGATGTTCGCCGCGTTCACCGACCAGGACTCGGGGAACTCCACCCCGCGCTGCTCGAAGTTGATCGAGCCGTCCCGCCAGTTCGTCATGACGACGTCGCGGCGCTCCCAGGCGACCTCGTCGTAGGGATGCACCCCCTCGGTCGTCCAGACGCGCTCGATCTTCAGCCCCGCCCCGGCCTTGTTCCGTGACTTGCTGGTCGTCACGCCCTCGCCCCCCTCGTCGGCACGGTCACCCACCGCGCCTCGTGTACCTGTCAGAAACCCGAAAATGTCAGCTGATCGCGCCGGCGGCGTCCGCCGCACCGGCACCGGCGCCCTCCCGGGCGCGCGCGGCGGCCCGCAGCGTCTCGATCTCGCGCTCGAAGTCGGCGAGCGAGTCGAAGGACCGGTAGACGCTGGCGAACCGCATGTAGGCCACCTCGTCGAGGTCACGCAACGGGCCGAGGATGGCCAGGCCCACCTCGTGGCTGGGAACCTCGGCCGCCCCCTTGGCCCGCACGG
Organism: Micromonospora sp. AMSO1212t; assembly: GCF_008868145.1. Lineage (NCBI taxonomy): Bacteria > Bacillati > Actinomycetota > Actinomycetes > Micromonosporales > Micromonosporaceae > Micromonospora > Micromonospora sp. AMSO1212t. The sequence continues at coordinate 6,576 of NZ_WBKS01000066.1, read as the reverse complement.
TCTCCTCGACCTTCTGTGCCAGCAGCGCGATCGAGTCGTCGTCGACCGGCCGCCCCTGGCACGCCTTGCGCACCCCGCCGATGATCTTCGTACGGCTGAACGGCTCGGTCACCCCGCTGCGCTTGACCACCGCGAGCACCGCCTCCTCGACGGTGGTGAACCGCTTGCCGCACTCCGGGCACGACCGTCGCCGCCGGATGAGCTGGCCGTCGTCGGCCTCCCGCGAGTCGACCACCCGGGAGTCGGCGTGCCGGCAGTACGGACACCGCATTCGCCCGACCTCCTCCGTCGATCGCGGGCACACCTACCGGCTCCCGGGCACGCGTCGACACGGCGGGGCCATCGTCCGATGACCGTCGCCGAGTGCGCGGTGCGGGAGCGCGTTCGGTAGTTGAACCCAACCTGTAGGCAACTTACGCCCGTGTGACTACTACATCTAGGGGTCGACCGTATGCCGAACCCCAAGCGAGGTCAAGTTGGCGGGCGTGTCCGGCGCGTCATCAGGATCACGCCCGGCGCGACGCCGCCGAGGAGCCCAACGGACGGCCTCCCGTGCTAGTCACGGGCAGCCGGGATAGAACATCCGTTCGAGCGGCGTACCCTTCTATCAGAACACCAGTTCGGAAATCCAGGAATTCGGCGCGACACGCCGACAGCAGGTCGTACAGATGTTTGAAAATGGCCGATCTCACCTATACGGTCAGACCACACGCACCACGAGCCGACGAGGCACCCCAGCGCCGACCAGGGAGGGACGGACGTGACCGAGGACCGGGCCAGCCGGCAGAAGAACCCGCAGCCGAACGACGGGGCGGGTCCTCCGGCGACCCGTCGCCCCCGCACCGCCCGCAGCCGCACCGCCCCCGCGGCGGTGCGTCCGGTCACCCCGGTGGTGAGCAGCTTCCCCGACCCGGCGACAGTCGACCTGACCGCCCGGCAGCGGCGGATCCTGGAGTTCATCCGCACCTGGGTCGAGCGCCACGGCTACCCGCCGAGCGTGCGCGAGATCGGCGAGGCGGTCGGGCTGGTGTCCCCGTCCAGCGTCGCCTACCAGCTCAAGGAGCTGGAGAAGAAGGGCTTCCTGCGCCGCGACCCGAACCGGCCGCGCGCCGTCGACGTCCGCGCGCCCGGCGAGGCGGACGACGAGGCGGCCCGCGCGCAGCGGCCCACTCCGGCGTACGTGCCGATGCTGGGTCGCATCGCCGCCGGTGGCCCGATCCTGGCCGAGCAGGCGGTGGAGGACATCTTCCCCCTCCCCCGCGAGCTGGTCGGTGAGGGCGAGGTCTTCATGCTCCAGGTCAAGGGCGACTCGATGCTCGACGCGGCGATCTGCGACGGCGACTGGGTGGTCGTCCGGCAGCAGCCGAACGCCGAGGTCGGCGACATCGTGGCCGCCATGCTCGACGGTGAGGCGACGGTGAAGACCTACCGGCGGCGCGACGGGCACGTCTGGCTGATGCCGCAGAACCCGGCCTTCGACCCGATCCCCGGCGACGACGCCACCATCATGGGTCGTGTGGTGGCGGTGCTGCGCCGCATCTGACGACAGCGACGACGAAGGGGTGACCGGTGGCCGGTCACCCCTTCGTCGTGTCGTCTCAGTAGCGGTCGCCGCGGTACTCCCGGCCACCGCCGGACACCGGGCCGTACCGGCCCTGGTCGTCGTAACCGTCGCGGCGCCCGCCCCGCGGCTCCTGGCCGCGGCGCGGCGGCTCGGCCCGGCCGCCGTCTCCCCGCGGCCCACCGCCGTTCGGCTGCCCGCGATATCCGGCCCCGCCCGGCCCGCCGCCGTAGCCGCCACCCGGGCCGCCACGGCCCGGACTGCCCTGGCCGCCGCCGGCCGGGCCGCCACGACCGGGGCCACCCTGGCCCGCGCCGCCGCCCGGTCCGCCCTGACCTCCGCCGCCGTAGACGCCGCCACCGCGCCCTCCGCCGCCGGCCGGGGCACCGCCGCCGCCGTAGACGCCGCCACCACCCTGCGGACGGGCTCCGCCCGGAGGACGGCCACCGCCCTGACCACGGCCACCCTCCTGGGGGCCGCCGCCGTACACGCCGCCGCCCGGCCGCCCACCGCCGTAGACACCGCCGGAGGCCGGGCGGTCGCCGCTGGCCGCGCCGCCGTAGACGCCGCCCTGACCGCCGCCGTAGACACCGCCGCGCGGGGCGTCCGGCCGCTCGCCGGACGGGAAGCCGTTGTTCACCGGGAACTCGCCGCTGCGCTCGGGTTCGTCGGCGGGCGCCCGCGGCGCCGGCTTGCGCCGCGCCCGCAGGATGCCGAAGACACCCGCGCCGACCAGGAGCGCGCCGAGCACGCCGACGGCCGCGATCAGGTACGTGATCTCGTCGAGCGACAGCCCTTCGAGCCAGGACTTCTGGGCGGCCGGTTTGGTGTCGGCCTTGCCGCCGTTCGGCAACGCCTCGGCGCCGGTGGTCGACGGGGTGTAGGTGAGGATGTCGATCGGGTCCGACTCGTCGAGCGTGCCGCCGTCGGAGACGGTGACGAACAACTTGCCGTCCGGTGTGTAGGAGATCGCCTCGCCGAACGGGTCGGCGAGCGGCGTGACCCGGGGCTTGCCCGTGGTGAGCGCCTTGACGATGTCACCGCCGGCCACGTCGAACTCGAACGCGTCGGCGTACGTGCGCAGCACGACCTTGCTGCCGTCGGGTGAGCGGGCCGCACCCGTGACGAGCGCCCGCCCGGGCGAGCCGAGCTTGTTCTCGGTGCTGGTCTTCGGGAGCGTGACCTCGCCGACCTTCTTCATCGGGATCGCCTCGGTGTCGCCGCTCACCTTCAGCTTCACCGTCGGGGTGTAGATCTCCGACTTGCCGGAGAGCTCCTTCGTGATCACCAGCGGCATGTTGTCGTCGCCGACGAGCAGGGCCTCCGCGTCGTGCGGCTCCTTGCCCGGGTAGCTGAGCCGGTGCAGCACCGGCTGCTTCGAGCCGCTCAGCGGCATCGTCCAGACCGCGACCCGCTCCCGGCGGGTCTTCTTCTCCACGTTGTCGCCGGTGTCGGCGATCCAGAGCGTCTTGCGGTCCGGACCGAGAGCCAGGTCCTCGGTGTCGAACGGCCCGTCACCGGAGTAACGGACCTCCCTGTCGACCTTGCACTTGGTGTCCAGATAGAAGACCCGCTTGCGGCTGGGGTCGTCCGAACCGTCGTTGATCACGACGTAGCCGTTGCTGGTGGCGACGAGCCCGGACAGCTCGCGGAGTCGGTCGTCCTCGACCGTGCACTTCTTCTTGGGAGCCGCGGCCAGCACGGGGGCCGCGGCGGGAGCCGCCGGGGCCGGCCCGGCCGGCGCCACGACCGCGCCGACCAGGCCGAGCGCGAGCGTGACCGAGGAGACAACGTGCCGCATGACGGTCAGTGTCGCACGGCGCGGGTTTCCGACGGGTGACGCCGGACGGCTCACCGCCCGGCGCCCACCCGCTCGTCGCTGGTCAGCCGGTCACCCGCCCGGTACGGCGCCAGCTCCGCGGCCAGCCCTTCGTTGACCCGCACGTGCAGCAGCGTGCCCTCGGGCAGGTGCGCGGTGCTGAGGACCTCACCCTGACGGTGGACCCGGGCGACCAGGTCACCCCGGTCGTACGGGAGCACCGCGCGCACCTCGACGGCCGGCCGGGGCAGCCGCCGCTCGACGGCGTCACGCATCTCGTCGATACCGCGCCCGCTGTGGGCGGAGACGAAGACCGCGTCCGGCCAGAGCCGCTTGAGCCGCAGCATCGTCTCCTCGTCGGTGGCGTCGGTCTTGTTCACCACCAGTAGTTCCGGCAGCCGGTCGGCGCCCACCTCGGCGAGCACCTCGCGTACCGCCCGGACCTGCTCCTCCGGATCCGGGTGCGTGCCGTCGACCACGTGCACGACCAGGTCCGCGTCGGCGACCTCCTCCAGCGTCGAGCGGAACGCCTCGACGATCTGGTGCGGCAGGTGCCGGACGAATCCGACCGTGTCGGACAGCGTGTAGAGCCGCCCGTCGGACGTGGTGGCCCGGCGGGTGGTCGGGTCCAGCGTGGCGAAGAGCGCGTTCTCCACCAGCACGCCCGCACCGGTCAGACGGTTGAGCAGGCTGGACTTGCCGGCGTTGGTGTAGCCGGCGATGGCCACCGCGGGCACCGCGTTACGGGTACGCCGGGCGCGCTTGGTCTGGCGTACGGTCGCCATGCTCTTGATCTCGCGGCGCAGCCGCGCGATGCGGTGGCGGATGCGCCGCCGGTCGGTCTCCAGCTTGGTCTCACCGGGACCGCGCAGGCCCACGCCGCCGCCGGCGCCACCGCCGCGGCCGCTACCACCGCTCTGCCGGGACAGCGACTCACCCCAGCCGCGCAGGCGCGGCAGCAGGTATTCGAGCTGGGCCAGTTCGACCTGCGCCTTGCCCTCCTTGCTCTTGGCGTGCTGGGCGAAGATGTCGAGGATCAGTGCGGTGCGGTCGACCACCTTGACCTTGGTGCGCTGCTCCAGGTTGCGCAGCTGCGACGGGGACAGCTCACCGTCGCAGATGACCGTGTCGGCGCCGGTGGAGAGCACCACCGCGCCCAGGTCGTCGACCTTGCCCCGGCCGATGTACGTGGCCGGGTCGGGCCGGTTGCGGCGCTGGATCAGCCCTTCGAGCACCTGCGAGCCGGCCGTCTCGGCCAGCGCCGCCAGCTCGGTGAGGCTGTTGTCGGCGTCGGACTGGGTGCCCTCGGTCCAGACCCCCACCAGGACGACCCGCTCCAGCCGCAGCTGGCGGTATTCGACCTCGGTGATGTCTGTGAGTTCGGTGGAGAGGCCGGGGACCCGCCGCAGCGCCTGCCGCTCCGACAGCTCGTACTCGCCCGTGGTGGCGTCGAGCTCGTCGTCCTCGTAGGGATGGAAGGTCTCCTGCTCGCGCAAACTGCGTCTCCTGTCCGTTATGTGCAACGCCGAGAATTTTCGGCGCGTGACAGCAATCCTGACATGTGACAACGCCGGGCGCACGTGTGTTATGCCCGCGACGCTACCCACTGGTAGCGGGGGCGGATGCCGAGCGACCTGGGCGGGCGAGTAGAAATGCCAGTCGAGCCGCTCAGCGCCGACGGAGGAGTTTCTCGTGGCCAACACACGACTGCCGAGTGCCGGATTCTCCATCACCATCCGGATCGCGGTACCCGCCGACGCCTCCTCCATCGGCCGGCTCACCACCGCCGCCGGCGAGGCCGGGGCCATCGTCACCGCGCTGGACGTGGTCGACTCCGACCCCGCGCACGTGATCGTCGACCTCACCTGCGACACCGCCGACGCCGGCCACGCCGACCAGGTCGTCGACGCGCTCACCGGGCTCGACGGGGTGGACGTGCGCAAGGTCTCCGACCGCACCTTCCTGCTGCACCTCGGCGGCAAGATCGAGGTCACCCCGAAGGTCGCCCTGCGCACCCGCGACGAGCTGTCTCGCGCGTACACCCCCGGTGTGGCCCGGGTCTGCATGGCCATCGCGGAGAACCCGGCCGACGCACGCCGGCTCACCATCAAGCGCAACACGGTCGCCGTGGTCAGCGACGGCACCGCGGTGCTCGGCCTGGGCAACCTCGGGCCGGCCGCGTCGCTGCCGGTGATGGAGGGCAAGGCCGCGCTGTTCAAGCGCTTCGGCGGGGTGGACGCCTGGCCGGTCGTGCTGGACACCCAGGACACCGACGAGATCGTGGCGATCGTCAAGGCCATCGCGCCCGCGTACGGCGGGATCAACCTGGAGGACATCGCCGCGCCGCGCTGCTTCGAGATCGAGGCCCGGCTGCGCGAGGCGCTGGACATCCCGGTCTTCCACGACGACCAGCACGGCACCGCGATCTGCGTGCTGGCCGCGCTGACGAACGCGCTGCGCGTCGTGGGCAAGCAGCTCGCGGACGTCCGGGTCGTGGTCTCCGGCGCCGGCGCGGCCGGCACCGCGATCATGAAGCTGCTGCTGCGCCAGGGCGTGGGCGACATCATCGCGTACGACCGCCAGGGCGCCCTGCACCGCGGCCTGCCGGACCTCAACCCGGCGTGGCAGTGGCTGGCCGAGAACACCAACAAGGAGAACTACTCCGGTGACCTGGCCGGGGCGGTACGCGGCGCGGACGTGTTCATCGGCGTGAGCGCGCCGAACCTGCTCACCGGCGAGGACGTCGCCCAGATGGCGAAGGACTCGATCGTCTTCGCGCTCGCCAACCCCGACCCGGAGGTGGACCCGCGGGAGGCGCGCAAGTACGCCGCCGTGGTCGCCACCGGCCGCTCGGACCAGCCGAACCAGATCAACAACGTGCTCGCCTTCCCCGGCGTGTTCCGCGGCATGCTCGACGCGCACGCCGAGGAGTTCACCGAGGAGATGGCGCTCGCCGCCGCCCGGGCCATCGCCGACGTGGTCGGCGAGGAGAAGATCAACCCGACGGTGATCGTGCCGAGCGTCTTCGACTCCCGGGTCGCCCCGGCGGTGGCCGCCGCGGTGCGCGCCGCCGCCCAGAACCCGGCCGCGACGCCGGCCCCCGCGGCCGACCCGGGCCCGGCCGACCTCCCCGAGATCGCCGCCAACGCCAGCGCCACCCCCTGACCCGCTCCCACCCGCCCCCACGAGCCTTCGC
>NZ_WBKS01000065.1:0-30878 GCF_008868145.1 Micromonospora sp. AMSO1212t | reverse complement strand
CCCGCGCCCGCGCCTGCGCGCCCCCGGCCCCTCACCGCGTCGATCATGAAGTTGACGGCGTTTTCGATCTCCCTGAGTGCCGCCAACTTCATGATCAACGGGGTGAGGTGGGGTGGAAGGGGGAGTGGGTCAGTGGCCCAGGAAGCGGTTGAAGAGGTCTGCCCGGCGGGACGGGCGATGGGTTCTGTGCTCGGTGTGGTCGGCTGAGGACATGATCTTCAGGCCGGCGTTCATGGCGAGCCAGCGCAGCGGCTCCGGTTCCCAGTGGGGGGAGCGGTGCCCCACCCAGGGCAGCGCCGTGAGGTCGCTGTCCACGCCCCGGATCAGGTCGGCGAGCGTACGCCCGGCGAGGTTGCTGGTGCCGACGCCGTCACCGACGTAGCCGCCCGCCCAGGCCAGCCCGGTACGCCGGTCCAGCCCCACCGACGCGGACCAGTCCCGGGCCACGCCGAGCGGCCCGCCCCAGGCGTGCGTCACCGGCACGTCCGGTCCGAGCACCGGGAACAGTTCCCCGAGCGCCCGGCGCAGCGCCGCGAACACCCGGGGCTCCCGGTCGAAGTCCTGCCGCACCCGGGAGGCGTAGTGGTAGGGCGCGCCCCGCCCGCCGAACGCGAGCCGGCCGTCGGCGGTGCGCTGGCCGTACACGATGACGTGCCGGTAGTCGGAGAACGTCTCCCGCTCCGCCAGCCCGATCCGCGCCCAGGTCTCCTCGGGCAGCGGCGGGGTGGCCACCATCAGCGAGTAGACCGGTGCCACCACACGCCGCTGGCCGGGCAGCCCCGGCGTGTAGCCCTCGGTCGCGCGCACCACCACGGGTGCCCGGACCACGCCCGCCGTTGTCGCCGCCGCGCCGGGCCGCAGCGCGGTCACCGCTGTCCGCTCGTGGATGCGTACGCCCCGGCGTTCCACCGCCCGGGCCAGGCCCCGGACCAGCTTCGCCGGGTGCACGGCCGCGCAGTGCGGGGTGTACGTGCCGCCGCGTACCCCCTCGGCGTTGCACCGCGCGGCGGCCTTGTCGGCGTCGAGCAGCGTCAGGTCGTCGTCGGTGAGCCCGTGCGCGTGGGCCTGGTCCACCTCGGCGCGGGCCCGGCGCAGCTGCGCCTCGCTGCGGGCCAGCGTCACAGTGCCGCCGGCCTGCCAGTCGCACTCGATGCCCTCGGCGGCGGCGACCCGGCCCACCTCGCCGACCGTGTCGTGCATGGCCCGCTGCATGGCCAGTGCCCGGTCCCGGCCGTGCCGGCGGGCCAGCGCCGGCAGCGAGGTGGGGAACAGTGCCGAGCACCAGCCGCCGTTGCGCCCGGACGCTCCGTACCCGGAGATCTCCCGCTCCAGCACGACGACGCGCAACGTGGGATCGGCCTCGACCAGGTAGTACGCCGTCCACAGCCCGGTGTACCCGGCGCCCACGATCGCCACGTCGGCGTCCGTGTCGCCGGGCAACCCGGGTCGTGGTGTCAGCGGCTCGTCCAGGCCGGACAGCCAGTACGACAGGTGCTGATAGCCCGTCATCGGCTCAGAGCCGGGACCACGCCTCGGTCAGCACCGCGCGTAGGATCTGCTCGATCTCGTCGAAGTGCTGCTGGTCGGCGATCAGCGGCGGGGCGAGCTGCACCACCGGGTCGCCCCGGTCGTCGGCGCGGCAGTAGAGCCCGGCGTCGAACAGCGCGGTGGAGAGGAAGCCGCGCAGCAGCCGCTCCGACTCGGCCTCGTCGAACGTCTCCCGGGTCGTCTTGTCCTTGACCAGCTCGATGCCGTAGAAGTAGCCGTCGCCGCGTACGTCGCCGACGATCGGCAGGTCGTACAGCTTCTCCAGGGTGGACCGGAACGCGCCCTCGTTGGCCCGGACGTGCCCGATCAGGTCCTCCCGGGCGAACACCTCCAGGTTGGCCAGTGCGACCGCGCAGGAGACCGGGTGGCCGCCGAACGTCACGCCGTGCGCGAACATGCCGGTCTCGGTGAGGAACGGCTCCATCAGCCGCTCGCTGGCGATCATCGCGCCGAGCGGGGCGTAGCCGGAGGTGATGCCCTTGGCGGTGGTGATGATGTCCGGCTGGTAGCCGTAGCGCACGGCGCCGAAGTACTCGCCGAGCCGGCCCCAGGAGCAGATCACCTCGTCGCTGACGAGCAGCACGTCGTACGCGTCGCAGATCTCGCGTACCCGCTCGAAGTAGCCGGGCGGCGGCGGGAAGCAGCCGCCGGAGTTCTGCACCGGCTCCAGGAAGACGGCGGCGACCGTCTCCGGCCCCTCCCGCTCGATCGCCCGCCCGATCTCCTCGGCGGCCCACCGGCCGAACGCCTCGGCGTCGTCGCCGTGCTCGGGGGCCCGGTAGAAGTTGGTGTTCGGCACCTTGATGCCACCCGGCACCAGCGGTTCGAAGTCGGTCTTGATGCCGGGCAGGCCGGTGATCGACAGCGCGCCCATCGAGGTGCCGTGGTAGGCGATGTAGCGGCTGACCACCTTGTGCTTGGTGGGCTTGCCGGTGCGCTTGAAGTAGGCCCGGGCCAGCTTCCATGCGGCCTCGACGGCCTCGGATCCACCGGTGGTGAAGAACACCCGGTTCAGGTCGCCGGGCGTGAGCGTGGCGATCTTCTCGGCCAGCTCGACGGCCTTCGGGTGGGCGTACGACCAGAGCGGGAAGTAGGCCAGCTCGCCGGCCTGCTTGGCGGCGGCCTCGGCCAGCTCGGCGCGGCCGTGGCCGGCGTTGACGACGAACAGCCCGGCCAGCCCGTCCAGGTAGCGGCGGCCCTGTGCGTCCCAGACGTACGCGCCCTCGCCCCGGACGATTGTCGGAACCTCGCCGGCGGGGTAGCTCGCCATGCGGGTGAAGTGCATCCACAGGTGGTCGGTGGCGTTGGCCATGTCAGCCCCATCGGGTCTCGGGCCGGTCAGGGGTGACACCGGCCGCTCTGCCCACGGTTATCCCACAGGCGGTGCCGATAAGGCAAGCGAACAAGCTTCACCACGACGGATTCAGCGTCGTATCACTGCACGGTCAACGGAATCCGCATCAGGCGGTGCCCCAGCTGTAGGTCTGCTTGCGCAGCTTCAGGTAGACGAACGCCTCGGTGGAGAGCACCCCGGGCACGCCGCGCAGCTTCTGGAGGATCTCCAGCAGGTGCGCGTCGTTGCGGCAGACCACCTCGGCCAGCAGGTCGAACGAGCCGGCGGTGATCACCACGTAGTCGATCTCCTCGAACTCGGCCAGCCGGTCGGCGACCGGTTCCAGGTCGCCGTCGGTCCGTAGCCCGATCATGGCCTGGCGGGGGAAGCCGAGCTGGAGCGGGTCGGTGACCGCGACGATCTGCATGACGCCCGCGTCGAGCAGTCGCTGCACCCGCTGGCGTACCGCTGCCTCGGAGAGCCCGACCGCCTTGCCGATGCTCGCGTACGGGCGGCGCCCGTCCTCCTGGAGCTGCTCGATGATCTGCTTGGCCACGTCGTCGAGCAGAGCGTGGTTGGACCCTTCACGCACGGTGACCCGGCGGGCGCCGTTGGAGTTCTCCTGGTGCCGGTTGACCATCGACGCTCCTCGTGTCCGATTCTCCGTGTTGAGCGTAGTGCCCCGCGCAGTCTGGCGTATTTCGTGGCGACTGGCTATTCCGGCAACGGAATCCCTTGTGAGAGAGGTTTTCTCATGTCAGGATCAGTCGTCCATCGCCACTGACCCTCCCGCCGGCGCGCCGCCCCCGTCCCGCCGCCGACGATGCCCCCCAAGGAGTCGTCACATGCGTAGTCCCCTCCGGACCCTCACCCGGCGTGGTCTGCTCACCGGGACCGTCGGCTCGGCCGCGCTGCTCGCCACCGCGGGCACCCTGGCCGGCTGCGGAACCAAGGGCGCCCAGCAGACCGAAGCCGGCTGCAAGAGCGAGGATCTGTCCGCCACCGAGAAGAAGGTCGCCTTCTCGAACTGGCCGCAGTACATGGACACCGACGAGAAGGACGAGTCCAAGCGCCCCACGCTCGACGCGTTCGTCGCCGCCTCCGGCATCCAGGTGACGTACACCGAGGACGTCAACGACAACAACGAGTTCTTCGGCAAGGTGCGCAACCAGCTCGCCGGCTGTCAGAGCACCGGCCGGGACATCATGGTGCTCACCGACTGGATGGCCGCCCGGGTGATCCGCCTCGGCTGGGTGCAGAAGCTGGACAAGTCGAAGATGCCCAACGTCGAGGCGAACCTGCTGCAGTCGCTGCGCGGGCGCTCCTTCGACGCCGAGACCCAGCTCGCCGTCCCGTGGCAGTCCGGGCTGGCCGGGCTCGCGTACAACGCGAAGGTCACCAAGGAGATCCGCACCGTCGACGAGCTGCTCACCCGCCCCGATCTCAAGGGCAAGGTGACTGTGCTGTCGGAGATGCGCGACACCATCGGCCTGCTGCTCCAGTCGCTCGGCCACGACCCGGCCAAGTTCACCTCGGCCCAGTTCGACGACGCGCTGAACAAGCTCAAGAAGGCCGTGGACAGCAAGCAGATCCGGCGGTTCACCGGCAACGACTACGCGCCCGACCTGGCCAAGGGCGACATCGCCGCGTGCATCGGCTGGTCCGGCGACGTGGTCCAGCTCGGCTTCGACGACGAGAAGATCAAGTTCGTGGTGCCCGAGTCCGGCGTGATGCTCTGGTCGGACAACATGCTGGTGCCGAACAAGGCCACCCACAAGGCCAACGCCGAGGCGTTGATGAACCACTACTACGACCCGGCGGTGGCGGCGAAGCTGGCCGCGTACGTCAACTACATCTGCCCGGTGCAGGGTGCGCAGGCCGAGATGGAGAAGATCGACCCGGATCTGGCCACGAACCCGCTGATCTTCCCGGACGACGCGATGCTGTCGAAGGCCAAGGTCTTCATGGCGCTCGACGAAGCGCAGGAGAAGGAGTACGAGACCAAGTTCCAGCAGGTGATCGGCGCGTGAAGGGGCAGCAGACCCCGGCCGGCGACCTGCGACTGGTCGACCTCACCAAGCGGTTCGGCGTCTTCACCGCCGTCGACGACCTCACCCTCACCATCCCGCAGGGCTCGTTCTTCGCCCTCCTCGGCGCGTCCGGCTGCGGCAAGACCACCACGTTGCGGATGATCGCCGGGCTGGAGCAGCCCACGAGCGGACAGGTGCTGCTCGGCGAGCAGGACATCGCCGGGCTGCGGCCGTACAAGCGGCCGGTCAACACCGTGTTCCAGAGCTACGCGCTCTTCCCGCACCTGGACATCCACGAGAACGTGGCGTTCGGGCTGCGCCTCCGCGGCATCCGCAAGGTGAGCGACCAGGTGGAGCGGATGCTCGCGCTGGTCCAGCTCGAAGGGTACGGCCGGCGTCGTCCGGCCCAGCTCTCCGGAGGCCAGCAGCAGCGCGTCGCGCTGGCCCGGGCGCTCATCAACCACCCGCAGGTGCTGCTGCTCGACGAGCCGCTCGGCGCGCTCGACCTGAAGCTGCGGCGGCAGATGCAGATCGAGCTGAAGCGGATCCAGACCGAGGTCGGCATCACGTTCGTGCACGTCACCCACGACCAGGAGGAGGCCATGACGATGGCCGACACGGTCGCGGTGATGAACGCCGGCCGGATCGAGCAGCTCGGCGCGCCCGCCGACATCTACGAGTACCCGGCCACCGCGTTCGTCGCGAACTTCCTCGGCCAGTCCAACCTGCTCGCTGCCGAGGCGGGCGGCCGCGCCGCCGACGACGTGCTGGTCACGGCGCACGGCGCGCGCTTCTCGGTGCCCGCCGGCCGGGCCCGGCTCACCGACGGGCCGGGCTTCCTCGGCGTACGTCCGGAGAAGCTGCACCTGGCCGAGGGGCCGGACGGGGTGCCGGCCGGGCACCAGCACCTCGGTGGCGTGGTCACCGACGCCTCGTACGTCGGGGTGAGCACGCAGTACCTGGTGCGCACCGCCTGGGGCAGCGAACTGACCGCGTTCGCCGCGAACAGCGGTCTGGGCGGTCAGTTGGCGGTCGGCACGGCGGTGACCGCGCACTGGGACCCGCGGCACGCGTTCCTGCTGCCCCGGGCGGCCGGTGAGGACGACCAGACCACGCCGCTGCTCGACGAGCCGCCGGTGGGTGCGCTGCCATGAGCGCGCGCAGCGAGCGAATCGGCAGGCCCAGCGCGAAGGTGCCTCGTGACGGCACGGAGCGAAGCGGAGTGGTGGCATGAGCGCGCGCAGCGAGCGAATCGGCAGGCTCAGCGCGAAGGTGCCTCGTGACGGCACGGAGCGAAGCGGAGTGGCGGCATGAGCGCGCTGGCCCACGTACCGACCTCCGCCGGGAAACCGGCGCCGCCGCCGGTGCGGCGCGGGCGCAACCGGCTCCTGCCGTACCTGTTGCTGCTGCCCGGCGCGGCCTGGCTGCTCGTCTTCTTCGCGCTGCCGCTGGTGCAACTCGCGTCCGCCAGCCTGTACGACCCGGCCGGCTCGCTCTCCACCGGGTACGCGATGACCTGGGCGTTCAGCAACTACCCGGACGCGTTGCAGGCGTACTGGCCGCAGTTCTCCCGGTCGTTCCTCTACTCGGCAATCGCGCTGGTGCTCGCGCTGCTGATGGGCTACCCGCTGGCGTACGCGATCGCGCAGAAGGCCGGCCGGTGGAAGAACCTGCTGCTGGTCGCGGTGGTCGCGCCGATGTTCACCAGCTTCCTGGTGCGCACGCTGGCCTGGAAGACCATCCTGTCGGACAACGGCGCGCTGGTCGGGCTGCTGCGCGACGTGCACCTGCTCGGGCCGGACGGGCGGCTGCTGGCCACCCCGATCGCCGTGGTGCTCGGTCTGACGTACAACTTCCTGCCGTTCCTGGTGCTGCCGCTGTACGCGAGCCTGGAGCGGCTCGATCCCCGGCTGCTGGAGGCGGCGAGCGACCTGTACGCGAGCCCGCTGCGCGCGTTCGCCAAGGTCACGCTGCCGCTGTCGATGCCCGGCCTGATCGCCGGCACGCTGCTGTTCTTCATCCCGGCCACCGGTGACTACATCAACGCCGAACTGCTCGGTACGCCGAACGAGTACATGATCGGCAACGTCATCGACTCGGCGTTCCTGGTCCGGCTGGACTACCCGCAGGGCGCGGCGCTGTCGTTCCTGCTGATGGCCGCGATCCTGGCGATCGTCTTCGTCTACCTGCGCCGGGCCGGTACGGAGGAGGTTCTGTGAAGGTCAGGCGCTGGCTCGCCGACCGGTGGGTGATGGGCGTGGCTCTGCTCGTCCTCGGCTACCTGACGCTGCCGATCATGGTGGTCGCCGGGCTCTCCTTCAACCGGCCCTCCAGCCGGCTCTCCTACGACTTCAACGAGTTCACGCTCGACAACTGGAAGCAGCCCTGCGCCACCTCGGACATGTGCGACGCGGTGGTACGCAGCATGCAGATCGGCCTGATCGCCACAGTCGCCTCCACGATCCTCGGCACGCTGATGGCGTTCGCGCTGGTCCGGCACAGCTTCCGCGGCCGGTCCGGGCTCAACGGGCTGATCTTCCTGCCGATGGCCACCCCGGAACTGGTGATGGGCACCTCGCTGCTCGCTCTCTTCGTCGCCGCCGGGGTGCCGCAGGGCTTCTGGACGATCGTCATCGCGCACGTCATGTTCTGCATGTCGTTCGTCGTGGTTACCGTGAAGGCCCGGCTCTCCGGCATGGACCGGCGGCTGGAGGAGGCCGCCATGGACCTGTACGCCAGCGAGTGGCAGACGTTCCGAAGGATCACGCTGCCGCTCGTGCTGCCGGGCATCGTGGCCGCCGCGCTGCTGGCGTTCTCGCTCAGCTTCGACGACTTCATCATCACGAACTTCAACGCCGGCACCACTGTCACGTTCCCGATGTACGTCTGGGGCGCCTCGCAGCGGGGCATCCCGCCGCAGGTCAACGTGATCGGCACGGCGATGTTCGTGATCGCGTTGCTGCTGGTCGGGGCCACCTCGCTGCGCGGGCGGCGGGCGCGACGGGCCGCCCTCGCGGTGGTCGCCACACCGGCGGGCAAGCCGTGACACTCCCGCATACCGGCCGGGCGCTGGCCGATGCCGCGCCCGTGCCGTACTGGCTGGACCGCCCGGTTCGTCCCGACCCGCTGCCGCCGCTGTCCGGGTCGCACACCGCCGACCTGCTGGTGGTCGGCGGCGGGTACGCCGGGCTGTGGACCGCGCTGCTCGCAAAGGAGGCCGACCCGGACCGCGACGTGCTGCTCGTCGACGCGGGCACGTGCGGTTGGGCGGCGTCCGGGCGCAACGGCGGGTTCTGCGCCGCGTCGCTGACCCACGGGCTCGCCAACGGCGTCGAGCGGTTCCCCGGCGAGATCGGCGAGCTGGAACGGCTGGGCCGGGAGAACCTGGACGCCATCGCCGCCACGGTGGCGAAGTACGACATCGACTGCGACCTCGAACGCACCGGCGAACTGGCGGTGGCGGTCGAGCCGTACCAGCTCGACGGGCTCGCCGCCGACGCCGAGCTGGCCCGCCGGTACGGCCACGACGTGCGGCTGCTCGACCGTGACGAGGTACGCGCCGAGGTGGCGTCGCCGACGTACCTGGGCGGGATGTGGGACGCCGACCGGGTGGCCCTGCTCGACCCGGCGAAGCTCGCCTGGGGACTGCGGCGGGCCGCGCTCGACCTGGGCGTACGCGTGCACGAGCACACCCGCGTCACCGGCCTGGCCCGCGACGGCGCCACGCTGCGCGCCACCACGGCCGGCGGCACGGACGCGGCGCCCGGCGCGGTGCGGGCGCGGCAGGTCGTGCTGGCCACGAACGCGTTCCCGCCGCTGCTGCGCCGGCTGCGCTCCTGGGTCGTCCCGGTCTACGACTACGCGCTGATGACCGAGCCGCTGACCGCCGCGCAGCGCGACGCGATCGGCTGGCGGCACCGGCAGGGGCTCGCCGACACCGGCAACCAGTTCCACTACTACCGGCTCACCGCCGACAACCGGATCCTGTTCGGCGGCTACGACGCGATCTACCACTACGGCAACCGGGTGACCCCCGCGCTGGAGCAGCGCGAGGCCACCTTCACCGCGCTGGCGTCGCACTTCTTCGCGACCTTTCCCCAACTGGACGGGCTGCGGTTCAGCCACCGCTGGGGTGGCGTCATCGACACCTGCACCCGGTTCTGCGCGTTCTTCGGCACCGCGTACGAAGGGCGCCTGGCGTACGCGGCCGGGTTCACCGGGCTCGGCGTCGGCGCGACCCGCTTCGGCGCCCGCGTGACGCTCGACCTGCTCTCCGGCACTGAGACCCCGCTGACCCGGCTCGACCTGGTACGCAGCAAGCCGCTGCCGTTCCCGCCGGAACCGGCCCGGTCCGTGGGCATCAACCTCACCCGCTGGTCGCTCGCCCGCGCCGACGCGCGCGACGGACGGCGCAACCTCTGGCTCCGTACTCTCGACCGTCTTGGACTGGGGTTCGACTCCTGATGCGTATCCTCCTCGTCGGCGCCGGTGGCGTCGGCTCCGCCGCCGTATCCATCGCCGCCCGCCGTTCCTTCTTCGAGCTCATGGTGGTCGCCGACCACGACCCGGCGCGCGCGGCGCGGGCCGTCGCCGGGCATGGCGACCGGTTCGTCGCCGCCACAGTCGACGCGTCCTCCGCCGACGCGGTGGCCGCGCTGTGCCGGGACCACCGCATCACGCACGTGCTCAACGCGGTCGACCCGCGTTTCGTCATGCCGATCTTCGACGGCGCGTTCGCCGCCGGGGCCGACTACCTCGACATGGCCATGTCGCTGTCCCGGCCGCACCCCGAGCGTCCCTACGCCGAGACCGGGGTCAAGCTCGGCGACGAGCAGTTCGCCGTCGCGGAGCAATGGGCCGCCGCCGGGCGGCTGGCGCTCTGCGGCATCGGCGTCGAGCCGGGCCTGTCCGACGTCTTCGCCCGCTACGCCGCCGACGAGTTGTTCGCCGAGATCGACGAGATCGGGGTACGCGACGGCGCGAACCTCACGGTCGCCGGGTACGACTTCGCGCCCTCGTTCTCCATCTGGACCACCATCGAGGAGTGCCTCAACCCGCCGGTGATCTGGGAGGCCGGGCGCGGTTGGTTCACCACCGAACCGTTCAGCGAGCCGGAGGTCTTCGACTTCCCGGCCGGGATCGGCCCGGTCGAGTGCGTCAACGTCGAGCACGAGGAGGTGCTGCTCATCCCGCGCTGGGTGCCGGCGAAGCGGGTCACCTTCAAGTACGGCCTCGGCACCGAGTTCATCGAGGTGCTGCGCACGCTGCACAAGCTCGGGCTGGACTCGACCCAGCCGGTGCGCGTACGCGGCGTCGACGTGTCGCCGCGTGACCTGGTGGCCGCCGCCCTGCCGGACCCGGCCACGCTCGGCGACCGGATGAGCGGCAAGACCTGCGCCGGCACGTACGTCACCGGCACCGGCCCGGACGGGCAGCCGCGCCGTGTCTACCTCTACCACGTGGTCGACAACGAGTGGTCGATGGCCGAGTACGGCCACCAGGCGGTGGTCTGGCAGACCGCCGTCAACCCGGTCGTCGCGCTGGAACTGCTCGCCACCGGCGCCTGGTCCGGCACGGGCGTGCTCGGCCCGGAGGCGTTCCCGCCGACCCCCTTCCTGGACCTGCTCACCGGCTACGGTTCGCCGTGGGGGATGGAGGAACGATGACCCGGTACGGCCCGATGTACGGTCCCGACGTCACGTTCCTCGGCGTGCCGCCGTGCACCGTCGAGGAGCCGGTCACGTACGCCGACGCGGACGTGGTGATCATCGGGGCGCCGTTCGACGGCGGCACCTCGCACCGGCCCGGCACCCGGTTCGGGCCGTCCGCCATCCGGCAGGCCTGCTACCTGCCGCACGACGGCTCCCGCCCGTCGCTGGCGCTGCGCGTGGACGCCCTGAAGGACCTGTGCGTCTACGACGCCGGCGACGTGGAGATGTTCGGCGGCGACATCGAGCGCTCGCTCGCCGCGCTGGAGACCGCCGTGCACGCGGTCGCCTCGGCCGGGGCGATCCCGGTGGTCCTCGGCGGCGACCACTCCATCGCGTTGCCCGACGCGACAGGGGTGGCCCGGCACCACGGGCTCGGCCGGGTGTCGCTGGTGCACTTCGACGCGCACGCCGACACCGGGGACGTCGAGTTCGGCTCGCTGCACGGCCACGGCCAGCCGATGCGGCGGCTCATCGAGTCCGGCGCGGTACGCGGCGACCGCTTCCTCCAGATCGGGCTGCGCGGCTACTGGCCGGGCCCTTCCACCTTGGCGTGGATGGCGGAACAGCGGATGCGCTCGTACGAGATGACCGAGATCGTGGCGCGCGGCCTGGACACCTGCCTCACCGAGGCGTTCGGGATCGCCACCGACGAGTGCGAGGGCGTGTTCCTCTCCGTCGACGTGGACGTGGTCGACCCGGGCATGGCGCCGGGCACCGGCACACCCGAGCCGGGCGGGTTCACCTCCCGGCAACTGCTCGACGCGGTGCGCCGGGTGTGTTACGAGCTGCCGGTGGTCGGGCTGGACGTGGTCGAGGTCGCCCCGCCGTACGACCACGCCGACATCACCGCGTACCTGGGCAACCGGGTGGTGCTGGAGGCGCTGTCCGCGATAGCCCGCCGCCGCCACGACGCCGAAACCGGAACCCCGTGGAACCCCACCCAGCCCTTGTTGGACGACCGCTGACTGGTAGCCCGGCATGTTTAGCTCAGGCTATAGTCAGGACATGGGTGCGGACGGGAAGCGCTGGTCGGTCCGGGTGACCGGAGAGGTCCGGCACTGGCTGCGTGACCTGCGGGACCACGACCCGGCGTCGTACGAGAGCGTCCGGGTGGCGGTGGACAAGCTGGCCGAGGTCGGGCCAGGGCTGGGGCGCCCGCTCGTGGACACGCTGCGTGAAAGCAGCCTCCGTAATCTGAAGGAGCTGCGGCCCCGCTCCGGTCGGGAGGTGGCTATCCGGGTGCTGTTCGTCTTCGATCCCTGGTCGCAGGCGGTCCTCCTGGTCGCCGGCAACAAGGCGGGCAACTGGACCCGCTGGTACCGGCAGCACATCCCGGCGGCGGAGGTTGCCTACAAGGCTTGGCTCGACAGCGAGCGCGAGCGAAGGGGGGAGTCGTGACGGAGTTCTATCACTGGGACGAGGTCCGCGCCGAACTCGGCGGTGACGACGAGGCGTACGAGGCGGAGCGCGCCCGGACCGACGCGTGGGTGAGCGCGTTCCACCTGGCGGAGGAGCGCAAGCGGCTGGGGCTCACCCAGCGGCAGGTCGCCGAGATCATGGGGGTCACGCCCGGCCGGGTGAGCCAGATCGAGAACGGCGACCTCGACGTCAACGAGGTGGCCACGCTGAGCCGCTACGCCAACGCCCTCGGCGCCCGGCTGCGGATCATCTTCGACTACGGCGACGACCTCCGGCAGATCGCCTGACCGGAGGCCGCCGACGCGGTCAGGGGCGGGCGCAGTGGGGGCGCAGGCGGACGCGTTCGGTGGTTTCGGTGAGGGAGTTGGGCTCGACCACCAGGCGCGCGATCGTGGTGGCCGGGCCGGGGCGGAACGCGCCCCGGTCGGCGGGGATGGTCGCGGTCCAGGTGCCGGCGGTGCGCTCGTCGGTGCACGCGCCGATCACGCCGAACCCGAAGCCGGTGACCGTGCCGCGCCGTGTCCGCTGCTCCAGGTGCACCTCGATGTACGCGAGGCCGCGCTCGGTGCCGCAGTCGAACCGGCCGCCGACGGTGGCGGTGTGCGCCCGTACGTCGGCTGCGCCGAACCAGTTGACGGAAATGCGGGGGGAGGCCGCCGGGGCGGCGACGGCGGCGCCCGGCGCGAGCCCGAGCGTGGCGGCGGTGGCGAGGGCGGTGAGGCCGGCGGCGAGCACTGGCTGTCGGACCGGATTCATGCGCGGACTCCTGTCGGGCGGTGGTGGGACGCGGACTCCGAACTGGACGGCGTCAGCATCCCACCGCCGCGATGTCCACGAGCTGCAAGATCTCGGACAGATCAGCGGTTCAGGTGGGACCGGATGAGGAAGCGGACGCCCTCCGGGGCCTCCAGGGAGAAGCCGCTGCCCCGGCCGGGCACCACGTCCACCGTGAGCCGGGTGTGCTGCCACAGGTCCCACTGGGCCTTCGACATCCAGAACTCCACCGGCTCGGGCACCCCGTCGACCGCCAGCGAGGCGAGGAGCACGTCCGAGCCGCCGGTGCGGAACTCACCGGCCGGGTAGCACATCGGGGCACTGCCGTCACAGCAGCCGCCGGACTGGTGGAACATGAGTGGGCCGTGCTGCCCCCGCAGCGACCGGATCAGGTCGGCCGCCGCGGGGGTCAGGGTCACCGGGGCACCCATCAGAAGAAGCCGAGCTTCTTCGGCGAGTAGCTGACCAGCAGGTTCTTGGTCTGCTGGTAGTGCTCCAGCATCATCTTGTGGTTCTCCCGGCCGATGCCGGACTGCTTGTAGCCGCCGAACGCGGCGTGCGCCGGGTACGCGTGGTAGCAGTTCGTCCACACCCGGCCGGCCTGGATCGCCCGCCCGGCCCGGTACGCGGTGTTGAGGTCCCGGGTCCACACGCCGGCGCCGAGCCCGTACAGCGTGTCGTTGGCGATCTTCACGGCGTCGTCCAGGTCGGCGAAGGAGGTCACGGACACCACCGGACCGAAGATCTCCTCCTGGAAGATCCGCATCGAGTTGTCGCCCTCGAAGATGGTCGGCTGGACGTAGTAGCCGCCGGACAGTTCGCCGCCCAGGTCGGCCCGCTCACCGCCGGTCAGGACGCGAGCGCCCTCCTGCCGCCCGATGTCCAGGTAGGACAGGATCTTCTCCAGCTGGTCGTTGGAGGCCTGCGCGCCGACCATCGTGTCGGTGTCCAGCGGGTGCCCCTGCTTGATCTGCTGCGTCCGGGCGACGGCGGCGGCCAGGAAGTCGGAGTAGTGGCCCTGCTGGATGAGCGCCCGCGACGGGCAGGTGCACACCTCGCCCTGGTTGAGCGCGAACATGGTGAAGCCTTCGAGCGCCTTGTCCAGGAAGTCGTCGGAGGCGGCGCTGACGTCGTCGAAGAAGAGGTTCGGGCTCTTGCCGCCCAGCTCCAGCGTGACCGGCCTGATGTTCTCACTGGCGTACTGCATGATCAGCCGCCCGGTGGTGGTCTCGCCGGTGAACGCCACCTTCGCCACCCGCGGCGATGAGGCGAGCGGCTTGCCCGCCTCGACGCCGAAGCCGTTCACCACGTTGAGCACGCCGGGCGGCAGCAGGTCGCCGATCAGCGAGAGCAGGTAGTGGATCGAGGCGGGCGTCTGCTCGGCCGGCTTGAGCACCACCGCGTTGCCGGCGGCGAGCGCCGGGGCGAGCTTCCACACCGCCATGAGGATGGGGAAGTTCCACGGGATGATCTGCCCGACCACACCCAGCGGCTCGTGGAAGTGGTATGCGACGGTGTCGTCGTCGAGCTCGCCGAGCGAGCCCTCCTGCGCCCGGATCGCCCCGGCGAAGTAGCGGAAGTGGTCGATCGCGAGCGGGATGTCGGCGGCGAGCGTCTCGCGTACCGGCTTGCCGTTCTCCCACGTCTCGGCGATCGCCAGGGACTCCAGGTTGTCCTGCATGCGGTCGGCGATCCGGTTGAGGATCAGCGACCGCTCGGCGACCGACGTGCGGCCCCACGCGTCGGCCGCGCCGTGCGCCGCGTCCAGCGCCTTCTCCACGTCCTCGGCGGTGCCGCGGGCCACCTCGCAGAAGGTCTGCCCGGTCACCGGGGTCGGGTTCTCGAAGTACTTCCCACCGTGCGGCTTCACGTACTCGCCGCCGATGTAGTGGTCGTAGCGGGACTGCCAGTGGGTGGGGGCGTCGTAGCGCGTCATGGGTACCTCCGCCGTCCGTCTGGGGTGGATGGCGGGCAGGCTAGTTTCCGCGACGTTGCAGGAACGTTGCGCGCGGCAGCGCGTACTCCTCGGCGAGCTGACGGGCCCGCGCGGCAGCGAGCGGCCGGCGCGGCGCGCCCGGCGGCAGAGACCGGGCCAGGGCCTGCCAGGCGGCGAGGTCGTCGGCCCCGGCCGCAGTCGCGGTCCAGGCCGCGAGCAGCCCCGGGTCGGTGCCGGCCAGCACCGCGGCGCGCAGCTGGCCGTCGACCAGACGGCGCAGCCGGGCCACTCCCGGCGCGTCCGACCCGGGCAGCAGGGGCCCACGGTACGCGCGCAGCGCCGCCGCCGGATCGCCACGTTCGAGCAGTTCGGTGACGGTACGGAAGTCGGCGCGCACGGCCGGGCGCAGCCGGTACGGGCGGGAGTCGAGCAGTTCCTCGCCGAGCACGCGGCGCAGCCGGGACAGTTCGGCGCGCAGCGTGACCGGGTGCCGCCTGTCGTCGCCGTAGAGGTCGAGGCCGAGCTGTTCTCCGGTGCGCCCTTCGGGATGGTCGACCAGCAGCACCAGCAGCTCACTGTGGCGGCGGCCGAGCCGGATGCGCCGGCCGCCGACGCGCAGCTCCGCCTCGTCGCGCCCGAGGGCCGACACGTACGCCACGTCCGGCGCGGCGGGCGCGACCCCGGCCAGGAACGCCTCGGCGGCCCGGGCGGTGGCCCGGACCAGGGCGAGGCTCTGCGGGTTGGCCAGATGGTCCCCGCCGGTGATGTCGACGGCGCCGAGCAGCGCGCCGCTGGCCGGGTCGTGGATCGGCGCGGCGGCGCAGGTCCAGCGCTGCACCGGCCGGACGAAGTGCTCGGTGGCGAAGATCTGCACGCCGTGGTCGACGGCGAGGGCGGTGCCGGGCGCGTTGGTGCCGGCGTGCGCCTCGTCCCACCGGGCGCCGGGCACGAAGTTCATCCGCTCGGCGTGCCGCAGCACCCCGGGGTGGCCCTCCACCCAGAGCAGCCGGCCGGCGGCGTCGCAGACCGCCATCAGGTGCGCGCCGTCCTGCGCGATGCCGCCGAGCAGGTCGCGGAACAGCGGCATCACCCGGGTGAGCGGGTGCGCGGCGCGGTAGGTCTCCAGCGCGTCGTCGGCGAGGTCGACCGGCGCGGTGGCCTCCGGGTCGAGCAGCGCGGACCGCTCCCAGGAACGGGCGACCACGTCCCGGACGCCGCCGGTGGCGCCCCTGGTCAGGAACGCCTCGTGGGCGGCACCGACCTGCGCGATCCGTTCCGCCGGATCCGCGCCGAACTCCAGGGCGAGCCACGGGTCAGCCACCAGCGCCTCCTTCCACCCATCGTGACCCACCTCACGCCTGAGCGCCAATGCGTGATCCGGGTCACTTCAGCAGTGCTCGCGCCGCCCGAGGACCGGACGAACGGCCCATCCGGTCCTACGCCGGTTGTCGCAGCGTGGCCCGCGTGGAGGATGGCTGCTGCGGACGCTTACAGAACCCTTAACTCCGGCCTGCGAAGGTGTGCCGGACGACGAGGGAAGACACGGGGGAGCGGAACGGTGCGGGTGCTGGTGGCGGACGACGAGCGGCTCTTGGCGGACACGGTCGCGGAGGGGTTGCGACGGTTCTCCATGGCTGTGGACGTCTGCTACGACGGCGACGGCGCGCTGGAACGGATCGGGGTCAACCGGTACGACGTGGCGGTGCTGGACCGGGACATGCCCGGCGCCACCGGCGACGAGGTGTGCCGCAGCCTGGCCGGATCCGACGCCGGAACCCGGGTGCTGCTGCTCACCGCGGCCGCCGGCATCCGGGACCGGGTCGCCGGCCTCGGGCTGGGCGCCGACGACTACCTGACCAAGCCGTTCGCGTTCGCCGAGCTGGTGGCGCGGGTCCAGGCGCTGGGTCGCCGCTCCACCCCGGCCCTGCCGCCGGTGCTGGAGCGGCACGGCGTCGTGCTCGACGTGGCCCGGCACACCGCGACCCGGGACGGCAGCCCGCTCGGACTCAGCCCGAAGGAGTTCGCCGTCCTGCACGTGCTGATGCGGGCCGGCGGCCGGGTGGTCAGCGCCGAGGAGCTGCTCGAACAGGCGTGGGACGAGTTCGCCGACCCGTTCACCAACGCGGTCCGGGTGACGGTGATGACCCTGCGCAAGAAGCTCGGCCAGCCGTCGGTCATCCACACCGTGCCGAAGGCCGGCTACCGGATCGGCGAGCCGGAGTGAGCCCTCGCCGCCGCATCCTGCTGGTCGGGGTGCTCGCCCTGCTCGCCGGGTTCTTCGTGCCCCGCATGGTCAAGTCACTGCTCGAACTGGTGTGGGGGCAGGCCCAGTGGTTCTGCGGCCTGGCCACGATCGGCGCGGTGTGCGAGCCGGGCCGTCCGTTCGTGCCGCTGCTGCCGCTGCTGACCGAGTTGCTGGTGCTGGTGGCCGCCGGATTCGCGGTGTGGGGCGCGGCCCGCTGGTGCCTGCGCCCGGTGCACGACCTGGCCGCCCCGATGGCGAACCTGGGGCCGCAGAACCTCGGCTACCGGATCCGCCGTGGCGGCCGGGACGAGCTGGCCCGGCTCTCCCGCGCGATCGACGACATGCTGGACCGGGTCACCGCCGGATACGAGGGGCAGCGGCGGTTCGCCGCGAACGCCTCGCACGAACTGCGTACGCCGCTCGCGGTGCAGCGCACCCTGATCGAGGTCGGCATGGCCCAGTCACTCACCGGCGAGCAACTGGAACTGCTGACCGCGCAACTGCTCGCCACGAACGAACGCAACGAGCGGCTGATCGAAGGGCTGCTCGCGCTCAGCGAGAGCGACCAGGGCCTGCGGTCCTCCACCCCGCAACGCCTCGAACAGATCGTCACCGGCGTGCTGGCCGCGTACGCCGACCGGGCCGCCGAGGCCGGCGTGACTGTGGAGAGCCGGCTGTCGCCCCGGATCGTGACCGGCGAGCGGGTGCTGCTGGAACGCCTGGTCACGAACCTGGTGGAGAACGGCATCAAGTACAACCGCGAGGGCGGCCGGCTCACCGTCAACGTCGGCGGTGACCCCGCGCTGACGGTCACCAACAGCGGGCAGAGCGTCCCCGCCGAGGCGGTCGACGGGCTGTTCGAGCCGTTCCGGCGGCTCGCCCGGGACCGGACCAACCAGGGCGGCGGCGCCGGGCTCGGCCTGGCCATCGCCCGCTCCATCACCCAGGCGCACGGCGGCGTCATCGCCGCGCGTCCGGGCGAGGACGGCGGCCTGCGGGTCGACGTCCACCTGCCCTCCGTGGGCTGACATCTCACACACGACCTCCGGGAGCCGCGTCGCGGCGTCCCGCGATGACACCTGCCCGAGAACGGGACCGGGGCGGCACCGCCGCCCGCCCCGAAGACGGCCGAGAGGAGACCACCGTGCCGACCCGCACCGAGGGGAACGCGCCGTCCGACGGCCGGGTGGTCTGGGCCGACGTGGCCAAGGGCGCCTGCATCCTGCTCGTGGTGCTCTGGCACGTCGTCGTCAAGGACTACCTGCGCATCGACTGGCGGGCCGGCCTGCCGGTGCCCGGTGCGTGGGGACTGCTCGGTGAGCAGTTGCTGCCGCTGCGGATGCCGTTGTTCTTCGCGATCTCCGGCGTCTTCGCGGCTAACGCGGTGGCCAGGCCGTGGCGGGTGTCCGGGCGGCCCCGGATCGCCCGGAACCTCTACCTCTACGCGGTCTGGCTGCTGATCCACACCGCGCTGCTGGCGCTGGCGCCGAACTTCCCGACCGACCGGGCCACCGGCCCCGGCGAGCTGCTGGCCCAGCTCACCGTGACGCCCTCGAACCTGTGGTACCTGTACGCGCTGGCGCTCTACTTCGTGCTCGCGAAAGCGCTGAACCGGGTGCACCCGGCGGTGCTGCTGACGGCCGCGGGCGCGCTGTCCGCGGTGGCGGCCACCGGGCTGCTGGACAGTCCCGGCAACCGGGGACAGGTCTACCAGAACCTGGTGTTCTTCCTGGCCGGTGTGCACCTGCGGCCGTACCTGGTTCGGTGGGCGGACGGCGCGAGCACCCGGCGGCTCGCCGGCGCCGGTGCCGCGTACGCGATCGGGCTGGCCGTCATGGCGTCCGCCGGTGCGCAGAGGTGGCCCGGCGTGTACCTGCTCGTCTCGGTGGTCGCGGTGGCGTTCGGGCTGACCGCCGCCGCCCGGCTGGCCCGGCACCGCCTGGCCGGTCCGGCACTGGCCCGGCTAGGCCGCCGCACGCTTCCCGTCTACGTGATCCACATGCCGGTGCTGGCGCTGCTGGACCGGCTGCTCGCCGCACCGGTGGCCGGGCTGGGCGGTCCGGCCCGGGCGCTGCTCCTGACCGTCTACCCGGTCCTGCTCACCGTGCTCGTACTGGCACTGAGCCTCGCCGCGCACCGCGGCCTCACCGCGCTCGGCGCGCGCTGGCTGTTCGACCTGCCGCGCCGCCGCGCCCACCCGAATCCCGAAGGAGAGACCATGTCCCGAATCGACGCGCCGGCGCCGCCGGACCGAACACATGTCGAGGAGGCCGCCCGCGTGCTGTCCGGCCGGGTGGTGCGTACCCCCGTGCTGCACAGCCCGGCGATCGACCGCCTGGCCGGCGCCCGGATCCTGCTCAAGGCGGAGAACCTCCAGGACGGCGGCTCGTACAAGATGCGCGGCGCGATGCTGGCGGTGGGCCGGCTCGCCGCCGCCGGGCACACCGGCGTGGTCGCGCAGAGCACCGGCAACCACGCGGTCGCGGTGGCGCTCGCCGCGCGCCGGCACGGTGTCGCCGCCACTGTCGTGCTGCCGGTGGACGCCGCGCCGGTCAAGGTGGACCGGGCACGGGCGGCCGGGGCGCGGGTGGTGCGGGCCGGCACCACGGTCGAGGAGCGCCTCGCCGTCGCCCGGCGGATCGCCGAGGTGGAGGGCCACCCGCTCGTCGACGCGTACGACCACCCGGACGTGGTGGCCGGGCAGGGCAGCGCGAGCCTGGAACTGATCGAGGAGGCGGCGCGGCGCGGCACTCCGCTGGACGCGCTCGTGTTGCCGGTGGGCGGGGGTGGCGGCATCGCCGGCGCCTGCCTGGCCGCGGCCGGAACCCCGATCGAGGTGTACGGCGTGGAGCCGGTCGGGTGCGACTCGCTGGCGCGCAGCCTGGCCGCCGGACGCCCCACGCCCGTCGCGCCGGCACCGAGCCTGGCCGACGGGCTGCGTCCCGGCTGCGTCGGCGACCTGCCGTTCGCGGTGGCCCGGGACGCGGTGCGGGGGGTGGTCCGGGTCGACGACGACGCGATCGTCGAGGCGTTCCGGCTGCTCCTGCTGGAGCTGAAGGTGCTCGTCGAGCCGTCCGGCGCGGCCGGGCTGGCCGGCGCGCTGCGGCTGGGCGAGGTCGCGCCCCGGCCTTCGGGTGGTGGGCGGCGAAAGACGGTCGGCGTGGTGCTGACCGGCGGAAACGTGGAAGCGGAGCTGGTGGCCCGGCTGGCGGGCGACCGGATGACGGCGGGAGTGGCGGCATGAGGGCGACAGTGCGGATCGGTGTCCTGTTCGGAGGCCCGTCGGCGGAACACGAGGTCTCCTGCGCCTCGGCGCTCGGCGTGGCCCGCGCCCTGGCGGAGCAGGGGCACCGGGTGGTGGCGCTCGGCATCACCCGTACCGGCGGGATCCGGCTGCTGCCGGAGCCGGTGCTCGCGCAGCACCTCGGCACGGTGGCGGCCGGACGGGCGATCGACGACCGGCTGCCGGTCACCGGCGAAGCGGTGGAGCTGCGGCGTGGAACGGCCGCCGGCACTGTCGCGGTCAGCGCGGCCGACGCCCCGGCCACCGTGCACGCCGAGCTGGACGTGGTGTTCCCGGTGCTGCACGGCCCGTACGGCGAGGACGGCGTGGTGCAGGGGCTGCTGGAATCGCTCGGTGTGCCGTACGTCGGGTGCGGCATCCTCGCCTCCGCCGTCGGCATGGACAAGGTGGCGATGAAGCGGGCGCTGCGTGCCGAGGGCGTGCCGACCACGCCGTACGTCTGGTTCGACGAACCGACCTGGCGGGCCGCGGACGATCCGGAGAAGCTGGTGGTCGGGCTGCGCGGGCCGCTGTTCGTCAAGCCCGCCCGGATGGGCTCCTCGATCGGCATCTCCCGGGTCGCCGACGGCGACGACCTGGTGGCGGCCGTGGAGGAGGCGTTCCGGCACGACCACGTGGTGCTCGTCGAGCAGGGCGTGACCGGCCGGGAGCTGGAGTGCGGCGTGCTCGGCGGCTGGCAGCCGGAGGCGGCGGCGGTCGGCGAGGTCCGGGTCGCGGGCGGCTGGTTCGACTACCGGCAGAAGTACTTCGGCGACGCCGACCCGATGATCGTCCCGGCGCCGCTGCCGGGCGAGGTCACCGAGCGGATCCGCGAGCTGTCGGTGCGGGCGTTCACCGCGATCGGCGGCTGGGGCCTCGCCCGGGTCGACTTCCTCTACGACGAGGTCACCGGGGACCTGTTCGTCAACGAGCTGAACACGCTGCCCGGCTTCACCGCGCACTCGATGTACCCGAAGGTGTGGGCCGAGTCGGGCGTCGCGTACCCCGAGGTGGTGGACCGGCTCGTCGCGCTCGCCTTCACCCGGCACGGGGCCCGGCCGTCCACCGCACACCCCGGGGGGACGCCGTGATCCTGCTCTCCGACCCCCGGGTGGCAGCGGTGTCCAGCCGGGACGACGGTGAACCCCTGGTGGACCTGCGCGAGGTACCCGGGCTGCGGGTGGACGGGCGGGCCGCCGATCCCGCCGGGGCGTACGCCCGGGTGCGGCGCGGTGTCGCGGACCGGTTGCTGGCAGCGCAGCGCGCGCTGCCGGCCGGGCTGCGCCTGCTCGTGGTCGAGGGCTACCGGCCGTACCGGGCGCAGCTGGACATCTTCACCGGCTACCGGGACGAGCTGCGGCGGCGCCACCCGGACTGGCCGGCGGACCGGCTGCACCGGGAGACCACCAAGTTCGTCTCGCCGGTCGAGGTGGCCCCGCACAGCACCGGCGGAGCAGTCGACCTCACCCTGTGTGATGCCGACGGGGTGGAACTGGACATGGGTACCGCGCTCGACGCCACCCCGGAGGAGAGCGCCGACGCCTGCTTCACCGCCGCACGACACATTCCGGTCAGCGCGTGGCGCAACCGGAACGTGCTGGTGGCGGCGTTGAGCGGCGCGGGGATGGTGAACTACCCGACGGAGTGGTGGCACTGGTCCTACGGCGACAGGTACTGGGCGCTGATGACCGGGGTGTCACACACCCGCTACGGTCCGTTGTAGTTCACGGGTCCGGGTGAACGGTCCGGCTCTCCCGTCCGTACCACGCGTCGAACGACAGCGACGACGGGAGAGAACGTGAGGGTGCAGCGTAAGCACGTGCTGGCGGCCACGGTGGCGGTGACCGCCACGGTGGCGGTCTCGGTGGGCACCGGACTGGGTTTCGCGGACACCGCGCCGGCCGCGCGGTCGGTCTGCGCCGGGTCGGTGACCTTCTCGGCCGAGGGCGGGCCACCGGCCGCGACCAGCGACCGGTTCCCGGTGGGCACCCGGCTGCGGGTGACGAACCTGGACAACCGCAAGGTGGCCACGGTGACCGTGACCGGGCCGTCCGGGAGCTGCGTGCTGCTGAACGCCGCCGCCATGGACCTGGTACGCGAGCCGGGCAAGAACGTCATCCGCCGCAACGTGGTGGAACGCCTCGACGGCGCCGACGCCCCGGCACCGGGCGCGCAGCCGGGTGAGACCCGCCCGGGCGCGGCGCAGCCGATCGGCGGCAGCGTCTGCTCCGGCGCGCTCACGTTCTTCGCCGAGGGCGGGGCGCCGGCCGCCACCAGCGGCCAGTTCCCGCTCGGCACCCGGTTGCGGGTGACGAACCTGGACAACAACAAGGCGGTGACGGTAACCGTCACCGGGCCGTCGGGCAGTTGCGTGCTGCTCAACACCGCCGCCATGGACGCGATCCGGGAACCCGGCAAGAACCTGGTCCGGCGCAACACCGTCGAGCTGATCCGCTGATCCTCCGGGCGGAACACCATGGGCCGGTCCTGGGGGAGATCGGGCCCATGGTGTTCCACGTCCGGGGTCAGCCGAAGGCGGCCGCCAGGATGTCCAGGCCCCGGCCCAGCTCGTCGTCCGAGATGACGAGCGGAGGCAGGAAGCGCAGCACATTGCCGTAGGTGCCGCAGGTCAGCGTGAGCAGCCCGGCCGCGTGGCAGGCCGCCGAGACCGCTGCCGTGGCGGCCGGGTCCGGGGTCAGCGTGCCGGGCTGCACGATCTCCACGGCGAGCATCGCGCCTCGGCCGCGTACCTCGGCCACGCGCGGGTCACCGGCGGCGATCGCGCGCAGCCGCTCGCCCATCACCGCGCCGATCCGGCGCGCGGCGGCGGCGAGGTCCAGCTCCCGCATCGTCTCCATCGCGGCGAGCGCGGCGGCGCAGGCAATCGGGTTGCCGCCGTACGTGCCGCCGAGGCCGCCGACGTGCACCGCGTCCATCAGCTCCGCCCGGCCGGTCACCGCCGCCAGCGGCAACCCTCCCGCGATGCCCTTGGCCAGCGTGATCAGATCCGGCTCGACGCCCTCGTGCTCGCAGGCGAACCAGTCGCCGGTGCGGCAGAAACCGGTCTGGATCTCGTCGGCGACGAACACCACCCCGGCCGCCGTCGCCCACTCACGCAGCGCCGGCAGGAACCCTTCGGCGGGTACGACGAAGCCGCCCTCGCCCTGGATCGGCTCGATCAGCAGCGCGGCCACGTTCTCCGCGCCCACCTGCTTCTCGATCATCTCGATCGACCGGGCCGCCGCGGCGGCGCCGTCCAGCCCGCCGTCGCGCAGCGGGTACGACATCGGCACCCGGTAGACCTCACCGGCGAACGGCCCGAACCGGTGCTTGTACGGCATGTTCTTCGCGGTCAGCGCCATGGTCAGGTTGGTCCGGCCGTGGTACGCGTGGTCGAACACCACCACCGCGGGCCGCCCGGTCGCGTGCCGGGCGATCTTCACCGCGTTCTCCACCGCCTCGGCGCCGGAGTTGAACAACGCCGAGCGCTTCTCGAAACCACCCGGGGTCAGCGCGTTGAGCTGCTCGCAGACCGCCACGTACGACTCGTACGGCGCGACCATGAAGCAGGTGTGGGTGAACCGTTCGACCTGCGCGCGTACCGCCTCGACCACGCGCGGCGCGGAGTTGCCCACGTTGGTGACGGCGATGCCGGCCGCGAAGTCGATCCACTCCCGGCCGTCCACGTCGGTGATCGTGCCGCCGCCCGCCCGGTCCACGTACGCGGGAATCGTGCTGCCGACGCCCCGCGCCACGGCCTCGACCCGGCGCTTGTGCAACTCCTCGCTGGTGGCCATCGGGATCAGCCTTCGATGTTGTGCATGACGTGCTTGACCCGGGTGTAGTCCTCCAGGCTGTAGACCGACAGGTCCTTGCCGTGGCCGGAGTGCTTGAAGCCGCCGTGCGGCATCTCCGAGACGAACGGGATGTGCGTGTTCACCCAGACGCAGCCGAAGTCCAGCCGGCGGGTCATCCGCATGGCCCGGCCGTGGTCGCGCGTCCACACCGAGGCGGACAGGCCGTAGTCCACACCGTTGGCCCAGCGCACCGCCTCGTCCTCGTCGGAGAAACGCTGCACGGTGATGACCGGCCCGAACACCTCGTCCTGGATGATCTCGTCGGTCTGCCGTACGCCGGAGACCACAGTCGGGGCGTAGAAGAAGCCGCGCTCGCCGACCCGGGCCCCGCCGGTGGTGACGTTCGCGTGGTCCGGCAGGCGGTCCACGAAGCCGCTCACCCGGGCGAGCTGGTTGGCGTTGTTCAGCGGGCCGTAGAGCACGTCGGCGTCGTCCGGCGCGCCGGTGCGTGT
This sequence comes from Micromonospora sp. AMSO1212t, assembly GCF_008868145.1. Lineage (NCBI taxonomy): Bacteria > Bacillati > Actinomycetota > Actinomycetes > Micromonosporales > Micromonosporaceae > Micromonospora > Micromonospora sp. AMSO1212t. Next base: position 6,290 of record NZ_WBKS01000065.1, on the reverse strand, counting down.
GTTGCGGGCCTGCTCGGTGAGCGCGGCCACGAAGTCCTCGTGGATGCCCGGCCCGGTGAGCACCCGGGTCGCCGCCGTGCAGTCCTGGCCGGCGTTGAAGTAGCCGCCCATCGCGATCGCCTCGGCCGCCGCCGCCAGATCCGCGTCGTCGAAGATCACCACCGGGGCCTTGCCGCCCAGCTCCAGGTGGGTCCGCTTCAGGTCCGGCGCCGCCGCGGCGGCGACCTCCATGCCCGCGCGGGTCGAGCCGGTGATCGACACGAGCTGCGGGGTCGGGTGGGAGACCAGCGTACGGCCGGTGTCCCGGTCGCCGCAGAGCACGTTGAACACGCCCGGCGGCAGGTGCTCGGCGGCGATCTCGGCCAGCAGCAGCGTCGACACCGGCGTGGTGTCCGACGGCTTCAACACCACCGCGTTGCCGGCCGCCAGCGCCGGGGCGATCTTCCAGACCGCCATCATCAGCGGGTAGTTCCAGGGGGTCACCTGGGCGCAGACGCCGATCGGCTCCCGCCGCACGTACGAGGTGTGCCCGGCCATGTACTCGCCGGCCGAGCGCCCCTCCAGCAGGCGGGCCGCCCCGGCGAAGAAGCGCAGCTCGTCCACGGCCGGCGGCAGCTCCTCGTCGGCGGTGAGCTGCCGCGGCTTGCCGGTGTTGCGGACCTCCGCGTCGACCAGCTCGGCGGCCCGCGACTCCACCGCGTCGGCGAACTTCAGCAGCGCCCGCTGCCGCTCGGCCGGCGTGGTGTCCCGCCAGGTCTCGAACGCGGCGGCGGCGGCCTTCATGGCCGCGTCCACGTCCGCCGCGCCGGAGACCGGGGCCTGGGCGAAGACGTCGCCGGTGCACGGGTCGATCAGGTCGGCGTAGCCGCCGTCCACCGGGTCGACGTACTCGCCGTTGACGAAGTTGCGCAGCTGCTGCTGGTCGCTCATCAGAAGTCTCCGAGAGGGTGGCCGGGGAGAGGGTCAGCGGAGGTTATCGCAATCTGACTGCCATCTTGGCTACTAAATCCGAGGCAGACAAGGGTTTGAGCAACTGTTTCCGCGTGGGCGCCTGTGGTCTAGGCTGCCGGTCGTGGAGCCGAGAGCCTTCTACGTCGCCGGTCGCCCCGCCCACGGCGAGGACGAGCTGACAGTCACCCACCCGTACGACGGGCAGCCGGTGGGGCGTACCACGCTCGCCACGGCCGACCAGGTCGAAGCCGCCGTCGCGGGCGCCGCCCGGGTGGCCGCGGAGGCCGCGGCCCTGCCCGCGCACGCCCGCGCGGCCGCCCTGGACCACGTCTCCCGCCGGCTCGCCGAGCGGGCCGACGAGGTCGCCGCGCTGATCACCGCCGAGAACGGCAAACCCGTCAAGTGGGCGAAGGCCGAAGTCGGGCGCGCGATCTCCACGTTCCGCTGGGCCGCCGAGGAGGCCCGCCGCTTCTCCGGCGAACTGCAACGGCTCGACACCGACCCCGCCGCCACCGGGCGGATCGCCCTGATCCGGCGCGTGCCGCGCGGGCCGGTGCTCGGCATCACCCCGTTCAACTTCCCGCTCAACCTGGTCGCCCACAAGGTCGCCCCGGCGCTCGCCGTCGGCACCCCGATCGTGGTCAAGCCGGCCCCGGCGACACCGCTCACCGCGCTGCTGCTCGGCGAGATCCTGACCGAGACGGACCTGCCCGAGGGCATGTTCTCGGTGCTGCCGCTACCGAACGAGCGCGCCGCCGAACTCGTCACCGACCCCCGGCTGCCCGTGGTCTCGTTCACCGGCTCCGGGCCGGTCGGCGCGGCCATCCGCCGGGCCGCGCCGGACAAGCACGTCACGCTGGAACTCGGCGGCAACGCCGCGGCGGTGATCTGCGAGGACTGGGCGGCGGACGAGGACCTGACGTTCGCCGCGCACCGCATCGCCACGTTCTCCAACTACCAGGCCGGGCAGTCGTGCATCGCGGTGCAGCGGGTCTACGTGCACGAATGGCTCTACGACGGCTTCCTGCCCCGGCTCGTCGCGGCGGTGCAGGCGCTGCGCACCGGCGACCCGCGATCCGAACTGACCGACGTCGGCCCGCTGGTGTCGGTCGAGGCGGCGCAGCGCGTCGAGACCTGGGTGGACGATGCGGTCGCGGCCGGGGCAACCATCGAGGTCGGCGGCCGACGCGACGGCGCGACCTACCCGCCCACCGTGCTCAGCGGTGCGCCGGCCGACGCGAAGGTGTGCGCCGAGGAGGTGTTCGGGCCGGTGCTGGTGGTCGCCCCCGTCGCCGACGACCGGGCCGCGTTCGCCGCCGTCAACGACTCCGCGTACGGGCTCCAGGCAGGCGTCTTCACCCACCGGCTCGACGTGGCGTTCGACGCCGCCCGCACGCTCGAAGTGGGCGGCGTGATCGTCGGGGACGTGCCGTCGTACCGGGCCGACCAGATGCCGTACGGCGGCATGAAGGGCTCCGGCGTCGGGCGCGAAGGGCTGCGCAGCGCGATGGACGACTACACCGAGCCGCGTGTCACAGTGCTGACCGGCGTGGCCCTCTGATCACTCGCCCCCGGCTCACCAGGTGCCGTCGTCGCGGACCCGGGCGGGAGCGCGGCCGAGCAGCAGGGTGGTGAGGGCGGCGTCGATGTCGGCGCCGAGGAACCACTCGCCGGCCTGGTCGAGGGCGAAGATCCGGCCGTGCTCGTCGACCGCGAGGATGCTCTCCTGACGTTCGCTGCCGAGCGGGAAGAGGCGGGCGCCCAGGACGGCGGCGAAGTCGGCGAGAGAGTCGGCGGTGTGGGCGGCCCGCAGCGGATTGGTGGTGAACCGGCTGATCCAGACCTGCTCCCCGGGCCCGCGCCGTCGGCTCAGGACGGCCGGGAACGCGGTGAGCGCCGCCTCGGCGGCGGGGAAGGCCTCGTGCCGGTGATGCTGGCCCGCGATCTCCTTGGTCTCGGCCATCGCGCCCATCGCGAGCGCCTCGTTGAACATGCTGATCTGCCAGCCGCCGTCGACGAGGGCGTGAGCGACCTCGTCCGGGAAGCGCCCAGGATCGATGATCTCGCGCGGCTCCGGTCGCCATTCCTCCACGAAGGCGAGGTCGGACCACGGCAGCACCGCGAACCGCACCAGGAACCGGACGCACGAGTCGCAGGGAAGATCCGCTTGCCCGCCCAGGTGGTCGCCCGGCTCGCGGCTGCGATAGACCTCGATCCGGCTGGTGCCGAGCAGGTCGCGGGCGTCCTCGATGGACAGTGGGGGTAGGCCCTCGGCGGCCCGGCGGTGGTCGTGCTCGTACAGCGCGTCGGAGACGACGATCATCTCGGCGTGCCGCTCGCCGCCGCGTACCAGATGCCCTGCGGGCAGGTCGTCCAGATAGGACTGGACGAGCGGGTGGTGACGCACCTCGACGTCGCCCTTCGCGCCCTGCGCGACGTGCTGCCGGCCGTCGAGCGTGAGGTGCGCGGCCGCGCCGGGTGTGGGCAGGCGGGTCAGCTCTCGCAGCAACTGGGCGGCCGGATCGACGGTACGCGGAGCGCGGGGTTCGCCGGGCCGCTGCTGGCGGTACATCGCCTCGACCGCCGGCGCCGGAATCCGCGGCCAGGTGGACACCTCGCCGGTCTCCTTGTCGATGACAGTGGTCGGCAGGTCGCCGGGTAGCGCCCGGGCTTCGGTGGACACGGTGGACTGCACCACGTAGCCCAGATCGAACTCCTCGACCTCGGGCGTGCACGGAAAACCGAGGCGGTCGGAGTCGCGCCGGGCCCACACGGAGGCGATCTGCTCGGCCTGCTGTCGCTCGATCACCACCTGAAATTACCGGACCCCACGGATTTCGTGGCACCCGGTATGGTCGGCCCTACCCACGGTGACGGAAGGGGAGCGACGGTGGCCGAGAGTGCGGACCGGGATGCGAACCGTGCACTACGCGCGCGATTCGACGAGGTGTACGGCCAATACCAGCGCTTGCGGTCCGGTCTGGACGAACTCCAGACCAAGCTGGCCGAACTGCGGGTCACCGAACGCTCCGACGACGGCCAGGTGACCGCCGTCGTCGGCGCACGGGGCGAGCTGATCAGCGTCGAGGTGAGCCCGGCCGCGTTCCGTGACCGGGACGCCCGGGCGTTGAGCCGGAAGATCACCGAGACCGTGCTGCGCGCCTCCACCGCGGCGACCACCGCGACCCGCGAGCTGGTCTCCGGCTACCTGCCTCCGGGTTCGCCGTCGGTCGAGTTCCTGCGTACCCATGACTTCGGCGCGCTGCTCGGCCGGGCCGACTCCGTGCTGGCCCGCGGCGAGTGACAGGTGGCCGGGGGAGATATCTGGCTGGACCCGGACCGGGCCCGGCGCGGCGGCGCTGACCTGGCGCTGTCAGGGCGGGCGGTGAGCGCGGCCCGGCGGGAGACGGGCGAGCCGATCGCCGCCGCGAGCGCCCAGCGGCCATGGGGCCGGGACGACATCGGCGCCGCGTTCGACAAGCACTACCAGGGTTACGCCGAGACGCTGCTGCGTGCGTGGGAGCTCCTCGGCCGCTCGCTGGAGGTGCTCGGGTCGGACGTCGTCCGGTCGGTCACGGCCACTGTGGAGACAGATCTGAGCAACGCCCGTGACCTCGGGAAGATCCCGCAGCAAGGGCACAACCCCCATCGGCCCCGGCGCTGACCACCGGAGGACCCGCGCGTGAGCATGCTGCCCAGCCCGATCCCGCACCCGCTCGACTTCTGCCCGTGGGACCTGCCCGGCTGGATCTACGAGGCGCTCGACTGGGTGGTCGGCGTCGAATGGCCGGAGGGCAACGAGCGCACCGTCTGGGATCTGGCCGACCAGTGGTACGGCGTGGCAGGCGTCCTGACCCGTCCCCGCGACGACGCGGTCACCGCCGCCGGTGAGGTGAAGAGCGGGTACGGGGGAGTCGGCCTGGTCGCCGGCGCGTTCGACACGGCCTGGCACAAGCTCGCCGAAGGCGAGGACGCACCGCTGCACGTCCTGGTCGCGGCCACCGACGAGCTGGCGCGGCTGGTCGACTCCTGCGGCTGCGACATCGAGGGCGCGAAGCTCGAAGCCTGGATCGAGCTAGGCATCCTGGTCATCGAGTTGCTGTCCCTGGCGGTCGCCACAGTGCTCACCCTGGGCGCCGCCTCTCCGGCGGCGGCCGCCGCGATCACCGCGACGCGGGTCGTGGTGCAGCAGATCTTCAAGCGGCTGGTGGCCCAGCTCGCCCGCAAGGCGGTCAAGCAGGGCCTCAAGGAGGCGGGCGAACGGGCCGCGAAGGAGGTGGCCAAGTCCGGTGTCCGCACGCTGGCACGGCGGGCCGCGATCGGCGGGTTGCTGGAGGCCGGCCAGGAGGCCGGCACCAGCCTCGGCACGCAGGCGTACCAGAACTCCACCGGCCGGCGGGACGGCCTCGACCTGAGCGACGTGAGCACGTCGGCGCTCGGCGGATTCGCCGGCGGCGCGGTCGCGCCGCTGGCCGGGCTGGGCCGGCACGCCAACGGGCGGCTCGCGGAGATCGGCGAGCGGTTCGGGCGGGAGATGGCCGGGGAGACGCTCGCCGAGACCGCTGCCGGTCTGGCGACCGGCCAAGGCCCGTCGCTGGAGGATCTGGCGCGCGCGGCTGCCTCCGGCGCCACCGGGTCCGCCACCAACCAGACGGACTCAGCACTGCAACGCCGCCTCGGCGGGCAGCTGAGCGGGTTGACTGTGTCGCCGGTCGGCCTGGACCCGCCGGTCGCCGCCGATCCCGTCGGGCCGATCCCGGCCCAGCGGGTCGCCGAGCCGATCGTCCAGAGCGGCGACACGATCGCGGGTTCCGTTCCCGCGACACCCACGCACGTCGCGCCCCAAGCCGCGGGCCCGCACCCGCTCGCCGTGGACCTGCCCCGCCCGGCGCCGGATCCCACGACGACGCCGTCGATCGGCGATGTCGTCCCGCACGACGTGGCACGTCCGGCGGTCGCCACGAGCCCCACGTTGTCGTCGATGATCACGGACGTGCCCGTCGCCGCGCCCTCGTCGACCGCGCCCGGAGTCCACAGCGGCGCGGGTCCGGTGGCGACGCCGATCGACCACCCCACGCCGTCCTCGACCAACCCCATTCAGGCGGCAGCCGCACCGGCGACACTGCCTGCACCGCCTGCCGACCACCCGCAGGTCGTGGCGTCACCAACGACCGAGCGCGCCGCCCCCATCAGCAACGGAGGTCAGGCGGGGCCGCCTCCGGTCTCACCGGTCAGCCCTCAGCCGGGGCCGCATCCGGGAGCGCCGGCCGTCGGGCCCGAGCCCCGACCGGGGCCGAATCCCCGTTTCCCGCTGCTGGAGTCCTTGGCCCCGCCTGACC